>JANWXX010000235.1 GCA_025057345.1 Polyangiaceae bacterium
TTGTGCGCGAGGCGGTTCGGACCTTTCTTGCAAACCCCAGTGTTCCTCGGCACTTGGCCCTGGGTGCGTAACTCCTACCATGATGTGGATCATTGCCTTTGTCACCTTTTTTGCGCTCTCGGTGCTCGTACCGCTTCTCTTTGGTATCGCCAAGTTCTTCTGTCTTTACGATGTGGTCGAGGAGCGCCGCTGTCATGTCTACGTGCTCTTCGGAAAAGTCATCGGTGTCATCCAAGAGCCAGGGTTTTACTTCCTCCCGGCATCGCTAGGGCTCCAAGCTCTGATTGTTCGCTTCTTCGGCCAGCGCCATGTCGTAGATATGCGCCTCGACCAGGAGTACCTCCGAAGCCAAGCCGTGAACTCGGAGGAGGGGGCACCGATGGGGATCGGCATGTGGTACGAAATGTTTATCAGCGACCCGGTGGCTTATCTTTTCAAGAACACCGACCCACGTGGCTCGCTCCGTGCCAATGTCGGTTCCACCACCGTCCGTGCGCTCTCCAATATGCGCCTTGCCGACATGCTGGAAACCCGCCATGCGATGAGCCAGCTTATCCGCAATGAGGTTTCTCCCAAGGCCCATGAGTGGGGCTACAAGCTTGGGAGTGTGTACATTCGCAAGGTCCACTTTCGCGACCAGCAAATGATGCGTCAGATCGAAGAAAAGGTGACCAACCGGCTCCGTCAGGTCACCAGCGCCATCATGCAGGACGGGGTCAACCAAGTGAACTTGATCCGCGGAACCGCTGAGAGCGAAGCTGCCGTGGAATTCGCTCGCGCTGCCACCCTCCGCCCTCAAATCCTCGGTAGCGTCCTCCGGGAGATGCTCCTCAAGCCCCACGTCGCCGCTGCCACCTTCGAGGTGCTGGAAACCCAGCAGCTCCTCTCCAGCAAGGCTGACGTGGTACTCCTTCCTCGTGATTCCACTCCCCTCTCTACCCTCCTCGCCTCGTCCGAGCGCGAAGCCTGATCGCCCCTGCGGCCCACGTTCATGAACAAGGCGACTACGCTTCGGCCCACGACAGCATAAGAGGCCCATTGTTCGGGTGCATCGGTGCCATCACAACGGTCTTCGGCCCACGACAGCATAGGAGGCCCTCTAGGAAGATGGCCGGAGAAAGGAAATAGCAGTACGTGGTATTTCTCTGCTAGGCTGTGCTTGCCATGGTTCCTCCCCGGCACCTTCCCCCGCTCTTGCCGCTCGCGGTTGCCTTGGTACTCTCTACGTGGCCGACTGGGGTCCACGCCGATATCTACAGGTACGTAGACAAAGATGGTGTTATCCACTTCAGCAACCAACCCTCCGCCCGAGCGCAGGGGGGGCAGCTGTACCTCAAGACCCCCGAGAAGAAGAAGGGGCGAGAGAACGTCCTTCCCTTCGCCCCTAGCGATGTCTCTCCAGAGCGCTTGTCTCGCTACGATGATACGATTCGACAGGCGGCGACTCTTTATCAGATTCCCGAGGCTCTGATCCGTGCCGTTATTTTGGTCGAGAGCAATTTTGACCCCCGCGCTGTCTCCCATGCAGGCGCCCAGGGGCTGATGCAGCTCATGCCCGAGACGGCAGCCCGTATGGAGGTTCGTGATAGCTTCGACCCTCGGGAGAATATTTTTGGCGGCGTGCGCTACCTACGCATCCTCGCTAACCTATTCAATGGTGATCTCGAACTCACCATTGCTGGCTACAACGCTGGAGAGGGTGCAGTGCTGCGCTACGGTGGTATCCCGCCCTATGAAGAAACCCAAGACTACGTGGTCAAGGTACTGACTCATTACCGCCGCTTTGCTGCCACCCAGACTACCACTGCTCCCTGAGGTGGATTGACTTTCATGGAGAGGGAAACCGGAGCGCAACTCCACCTTGCGCGGACCCTCCTCTCTCGGTTGGAGGTTTGTGCTCCTGTCATCCCACAGATTTGCCCTTGGATCGCTGCAGTCTCCCTCGCTGCCTCGCCTCGCAAATCTTCGCTCTCGCTTGGCACCGTGGGGCCTCCCTTGAGCAAGAGGCATCCCTCTCTCCGGTCTTGATTTTCCGGCACCTACCCCGGGATCTACACTGATTCCAAGCATTCTTTCCCCTCCTGACGGATGGCTTTCCCGTACGTCTTGCGCCAGCTTCTCTCCGATGGCTGCACTTCGCCCAGGCGCTTACGTTCGAGTTCGTACCTTCCTCACCAGGCAGGCCGAGCGCGATGCTCGTGAGCGTCTATCCACTCCGTTCCAAAGCTCCTGGATCGACGGCTATCCCAGGTTGCTCTTCTCCCAGGATGTCCGGTTGGGCCTTGCTTTCCTCTGCTGGTATGAACCTGGGGAAATTAGGTTCTGTAGAACTCCCGGAAGATCCCTATGCACCATGGCCTCAAGGGCTTGGCCTTCTTGGGCTGTCGCCCCCTGAGCACCCCTGGTTTCCCGAACGCTGGAACGAGCTGGGTCAGGATGTCCTTCGCTAGCTCCTCCGTTGGCAGGTGGAGCTCCTCACGCCATGGTGCTACTCCGGGACAACCAGGGCTGGCTCGCCACAACTCCGGCGAAGATGGCCGTAGCGAATACGCTCCTTAGGAACCCGCTAGCGAGGTAAGCTGCAAGAGGGGAGTCAGACCATATCGAGCGCCAGCACAGCAGCTTCTTCCAGGGGAGATACACCGAGGCGATCGACCCCGTGGGACGCAAAGCGGCGGGCGGCCAGCAGGGGGCGGCGGTCCCCCCGGGAGAGGGCCCAGGCAGCCTGCTCCGCCAGCAGGCAGAGCGCCATGGAGCGACCCACCGTCATCAGAAAGCCCCGTGCGCCGGCTTCCAGTACGAGAGGGTTTTGCCCAGAGACTTCCAGCCACCATACCCTAGCTCGGTCGAGCCCACGGAGGCCCAGGTGAGCCAGCTCTTCTACCTCGGTTCCCCGGGCTACCTCCGTGCGGCGCAATGCTTCCTCCCGGAAGGCGCGGAGGCCCTCCCCTCCCTTGCCGAGAGCCCGGAGCATGTCGAGAGAGAGCACATTGGTTGTCCCCTCCCAGATGGGAAGAACCTGGGCGTCGCGCAACAGCAATGGCAGGCCCGTATCCTCGACGTACCCTGCTCCGCCGAAGCACTCCAGCACCTCGCTGACCACGGAGACAGCTTGCTTGCCGGTGGTGGCCTTGACCACCGGAGTGATTAGGCGAAGGCAGAGCAACTCGGTCTCGGAGGCCACCTGGGTTTCGACGCGCCCGAGAAGCTCGACGGCGAAGAAGGTGAGGGCAAAGGCGGCCTCGAACTCTGCCTGAAGGCCTGCCAGCGTCTCCAGATGCAGGGGCTTCTGACGGAGCAGAGCCCCAAAGGCGACCCGCTTGCTGGCGTAGTCCCGGGCGAGAGCCAGAGCGCGGCGCATGGTGCTAATGGAGCAGACTGCGTTCCAGATGCGGGTGATGTTGAGCATCGGCGTGATGGAGCGGATACCCTCGGTGAGCCCTGCGACTGGAATGGCCTCAGCACCATCCAGAGTTAGCTCGGCTGTAGGGACCTTGCGAGTCCCCAGCTTATCCTTGAGGCGATTGACCCAAATCCGGTTGCGCTCCCCTTGCTCGTCAGTGACTTGAACATAGAACAGGGCGAGGCCACGACCTCCTTCCGGGTTGCCCTCAGGGCGAGCAAGGGTCAGAGCCATAGGGGAGGTGATGGCCGAGGTGAACCACTTGGTACCAAAGAGCCGCCAGTGGCCCTCCTGATCACGTACAGCACGGGTTTCACTACGGCCCACGTCAGAGCCTCCGGTACGCTCGGTCATCCACTGACCGGAGGTCCACATTCGAGCCGGATCCCGGGAAATAAGCCTCGGAACAGCACGGTCGATAAGCATCTGGTTGCCGTGGGTGAGCAAGGTTCGAGCGGCGCCATCGGTCATCGCCAGAGGGCACGTGTAGACGTCCGTCGAGGCATGGAAAAGGTAGACCTTAGCGAATTGGAGCACTCGGGCCCAAGGGCCCCCCGTCCCCTCGTAGCCGGTTGCTACTAGCCCGCGCTCTGCGGCTATCCTCGCGGCCTCCTTCCAGAGGGGAGTAAGTTCAATGTGGTCAATCCGGTGACCCCATGGATCATAGCTGGTCAGCTTGGGCTCGTTCTGTCGATCTTCAAGTTGCATGCGGTAGAGACGTCCGCCTGCATCCTCACCAAGCTCGCGAAGCTCGTCCGTTTGGGCCGCGTGCAGATCACGAGGAAGGGCCCGGGTCAGGTACCCGAACAAAACCCGATCGTCGTCATATTGGTTCGCCAATGACGGAGGAGCCTGGAAGAACGAGCCGTGATCAACCATGTTTCTGTCGTACCACAGTTCCCGGAGGAAAAAGCTGGCCCCTCGTGCTCATGGCCTAGAAGGAGACTTGCACCTGGGCTTGGAAGAACCGCTCCTGCCTTCGCTGACGTCCTAGCAAAGCAGCTCCGACATCCACAGCACACTTGAGGTCGTGTTCTTCCAAGTAGTATCCCACCTCGGCCTCCAGTTCCGATCGTACAGGGCTAGATCCACGGTTGCCAGTCAGGTGGCTACCACGCGCTCCGATGGACGTTTGGGCGCGAGGGAGGTACTGGGTGATCCTTAGATAGCCTCCCCCTACGTCTTCCGATAGCTCTCGCTCCTGCCTTCGGCGGAGCATGAATTCCGCAGCGATATCTAGGCCGTCCCACCGAAAGATAGCCTCGACCCCACCCAGGTGCTCGCGCAGGTGGAGTATCTCCCCCGTGGGAGAAGGGGAGCTATCTCTGGGTTTCATCGTAGAGTAACCCGAAGCACCGAGGGCGAGAGATGGTGGACTGTGCTCGAAATCGACCTCCCCCTCGATGGCATGGCCCGTCGTGTTCCAGACGATACGTCCAGCCACGGCGGGGATCATATTCGAATCGACCGTTGCAGCGTCTCCCGCGCCGTTGAATACCCCGAGGGAGTATTCCACAGTTTCGTGCCGAAAAGCTCCGCTGGCCATCATGCCGTAATCCCGTCCAGGGAGTAGGTGGAGGGTGACAGGGCTCCGCTCGATGGAGGAAAGGAGGCGTGCGCTCTCGACCCATTCTCGAAACACCGGAATCTTGAAGCGTCCCCCCCGGAGCCTCAGCTCATCCGCTATCCTGACTTCCATGTAAGCATCGAAGAATTGAACCTGCTGCGAGTAGGGGGGAGTCCCGATCATAAGCCGGTAGCGGAAGTCCGGGGAATGGACGTAGCCATAGGAATAAAGCCGTGTGCGAGGGGCCCCGAAGTGAGAGGTGTGAGGCTCTTCCTCGGCGAGAGCACCGGTGTAGCGGGCCTGCAGAAAGCCTCCCAGCGAGATGGCAAAGCGACCGTCAGGGGAGAGTGCCTGAATCTTGGGCTCCATCGAGTGCTCCTTCATCAGCGGAGGCTCCGCGAACAAAGCCCGTGACAGCAGCAGAGGAAGGATCAGCCACGGAAGCGGCCTGGAGCGTTTCATGGCCCGCTGGCGGCGCAAGAGTAGTACCAGGAGCGTTTTCCCTCGGTTGCGAGTGGGGCGACCTTGGATCTGCAACAGGATGAAACAAAGTGTTTCTCTGGTTCCTACTTTCTAGCGCGCATGGCGTCGAGGCGGTCGTAGTGACGGTAGCCAAGTTTGTCGAGGGCTTCCTTCGGAGCTAGACCAATATCCACGAGGGTCTTGATGGCGTAGGTACCAGCCAGAACTGGGGGGGAGTAATTTCGGATCGTCTCCGGGGTCTGGAACTTCTCCAGCGGAAAGAGAAACTGATTGCTCTGCAGATGGATGAAATGAGCGCTGGAGATGCGGGTCCAGCCAGGAACCCCTGGTGCGGTGATGACATGGGGAGTGGCCAGAAAAACACCACCGGTCAGGATCTCAAGTTGCTGCCCCACCTGAGCGACGATGCACCCCTCCGGTGCGATGCCTCGAACCATCCGCCCTTGGGGGTGCTCGGCGTTGGCACGGGTGCGCAGGTAGAGCCCGCTCTTGTCGTCGGGGGGACCCGCTGGTTTTCCCTCTGGATTGTAGAAGCGCCCCCCCGGCAGCAACGTAAGCAGGTTGAAGTCGGTATGCTCCTCTCCCCAGAGGATACCTTTGTTCACCTGGTCAGGGCTCAACGGGAGATAGTTGAGCGCGCGGGTGACATGCGGGCCACCCTCGACCATGCGCGTGAAGGTGTCGTCGGGCAGCCCCAAAGCCATCGCAGCGCCGCGGAGCAATGCGAGACCTGCCCGATGGAGCGCCTTGCCCAGGGCAAGGTACCCTTCCCGGAAGCCTGCTGGCTCGTCGTCAGGCCAGATATTCTCCGGGTAGAGCTCCGGATATTGAGCGGCGACCCGGGGGTCGACTTCCACCGGGGCCGCGAAATAACACTCCTTAAAATCCGGCTGGCCGCTACTGGCGACGGCGATCTCGGTGTTGGGTGGTGTCCAACCACGCTGGAACCACAGATCTACCCGTCCGTAGGGGCGCTTTTGCTCCTCAGGGCGAGCCACAAAGGCACGGAAGGCGTCGTAGAATCGGTCGAGATCAACGGTGTTGATGCCGTGGTTCCGGAGGTAGATCAAGCCGTAGGTTCCTAGGGCCTCCCGAATGGCGGCGCTGGCTTGCTCAACGCGGGCAGGCTCATGCGAGGCAATGTCTTCAAGATCAACGGTGGGGATAGAAGGATCCATGGAGCTACAGACCCTAGCCCGGCTCCTTGAGGGGTGGAACAGGGACGGCAGGGCTTGAAAACCAGGGTGATGGTCCACCATGGTTGTAATCGCTCCATGTCCCTACGCGACCGCCCCCTGACCGTCCTGCTTCTCGCGGCCGCAGCCCTCCTTCTAGCTCCTGCCTGCAAGCGCCAGCACTACACCGTCGAACGGATCCCGGAACTCCCCTACCCCTCCTGTCCTCCAGGCGTCGACATGACCCCTACGGTGCTGATGGACCGGAAGCTCCGGAGCGGGCACACCGATACCCGCCTACCTATCGTCGAGCGTTACCGTATTGAGAAGCGTGGCTGCCTGGTTGCTGCTGTCGTCCGCCAGGAATGGCCTCTCCAGATCGCCGATGTAGAGGTCATTTACGATGAGCAGCTCCTTCCACTACGGATCTGGCGCCGTCAGACGGTGCCGGGTTCCAAGCGCCCGGACGGAAGCCCTGATTTCAAGCGTTTCGACTTGCGCACCCCGCAGATTACTGTCAAGCACAAGAACGACAAGGGCGAGGTGGATTTGGAGGAGATCCGAGGTCCTGGAAAACCGGTGGCGCTCATCGGCCCAGGACGTGGACTTTTGAGCCTATGGATCCGCAAGGCAAAGCTCAATCCTGGAGAGAAAGTCCGGGAGCTTGCTTTCGATTTCCGAGGGGTCGAGAAGATCGCACCGGTGACCCTCCAGCGGCACCCGGATCGCAGCATTGACTGGCTCGGGGGAGTTGCTCAGGTCTACACCGTGCTTGGACGGGAAGCGGTCTTCACCGACCGAGAGGGGTTTGTTCTCGGGGACCTAGCGGGCCTAGTACTGGATGAGAAGGCCCCGGGCCCTGCCCCCCGCCCCATGAGTACCTTCGAGCCTCCAGACCCCGTGCACACCCCCTGAATTCCCTCAATAAGCTC
>JANWXX010000236.1 GCA_025057345.1 Polyangiaceae bacterium
GGTGACTCTGAGCGCCAGGAGAAGCTCTTTCTCCGAGGTTTTTTTGACCACTTGTTGCTAGCGGCCTCCGGTCGCCCTGCAGCCTACCATGCAGCCTACCTTGTCTACGCCAACGGGCTCTGTAGAGAGATTACCTTTCTTCCTATCGAACCCGCAGACGCTCGCGACTATCTTGGTCGTCTCGCTGCAGATCTTCTCACCGGACCCCATACCTACTTGCTTCCTTGTGAGGCGGTGTTCCTCGCCCGGGAGAGCCCTGAGCAGCGGATCGAGGACGTAGTCGAGCATGTCCTCCGTCGACCTAGCTGTAGCTCTCGCTACGGACCTATCCTCCGACTGGAGGGTTTCCGTGCCCCCTGCGAGGAGGATGCTCGTACTATGATCCAGCGGCGTTTTGGCCCCTTCTTCGCTCGTGTCTTGCCTGACATGCAGCTCCCGTGAGGTTCCTGTGAAACTGCGCTTGGTCCGACGCCCAGATTCACCCTTTGATGGTCGCTTTTTCGAGCGAGATCCTCGTCTGTGGCCTATTGTCGAAGCAGCCTTGGCTTTCGTCGATCACCTCGACTGGCCCGAGCCTGAGGCCTACCTCCTGGCCTTCCGTGGGCGTCCAGCCCCGGTCCGTTTTCTGCGAGACACTCCTCGGCGACGACCTCGCGGTCACCCTATTGATCTTGATGCCCTCTACGACGCACGCATCGTTCGGGGGATCGTCCCCACCCGACCCCGTAACTGGCACGACTTCCTCAATGCGTTGGTATGGGCCACCTTCCCACGGGCCAAGGTTGCGCTTCATCGCCGCCAGCACGAGCTGATCCGTGCCTGGATCCCTCCCGGCGCCACTGCGCTACCCAATGCTCGCACCCCTGCCCAAGATACGCTCGCGCTCCTCGACGAGGGAGGCATCCTTTGGCTACGCGATGGCAATAAGGAAGCCCTGGTACCTTTTGGTCATGGGCTTTTGGAGGGGATCGTTTTGGGAGTTCCGGCTATGGTGCCAAGGGCTTTTGTGCTGACGACCGAATGGCTCCCGCAGGAGCGAAGGACGCTGCTCGCCCTAGCCGACGGTCTGCTGGCGGATGCGCTGGAGGGCGAGGTGAAGCCGGTGCCCATCAACCCGCGGGCTCTCTTCTCATTCCTCGACAACAACCAGGTACTTCTTCTTGAGAAGGGTGGCCAGGAGCTGTGCGGTATCTAGGTCCATGGCGAGGCTCTTGTTGAGGACCGACTCTAGGGTGCCGTAATTGTGGGCAAGCTGGAGCACATCGAGCTCTTCTGGGGAGAGGGCGCGAAGCGCTGGAAGTAGCAGATCAGGGATGCGGATGCGGGAGCGCAAGTCAGGGAGTTGATCCTTCAGGGCGTTGAACTCATCGATCTGGCGGAGCCCCTCCATGAGAAGCTCAGGGACGCTGACATCAATCTCATTGGGGAACTTGGTGTCGTCCGGGGGCTCTAGGTCGAAGAAGCCTTTCTGCCAGGTTAGGAGACGGAACAGGCCTTTGAGGGGGGCCAGTTCTTCCAGGTCGTTGATGGTACAGTGATAGATCTGGCCCTTGCGGAAGTAGATCCGGCCGACATCATCCTCAGTACGAATCACCAGGACGCCATTTTTCTTGGACGTGTAGAGGAGCTGGAGGAGATCCGGCAAGGGGATCTCCTCGATGGAGCCCGACATCGTTCGGATCGTCGTCTGGGCTTGGGGGGGGCGGCGAGCCACAACGCTCTCCAGATTCTGAGGGGCGCCGTGGGTGGGCGTCGAGTCGAGGGAAACCACCTTGAGGATGTTCGTCCCGATGAGGATGCGGTCTCCCTCCTTGAGGAGCGCGCGTTTGATCTTCTCTCCGTTGACGAAGGTGCCGTTGGTGGAACCGAGATCCTCGATTTGGATCTGATCGCTGTCCCAGAAGATTCGTGCATGGCGCCGGGAAACCATATCCTCGACGAGAACCATCTGTAGGTCGTTAGCTCGGCCTACGACGATCTCCTGGTTGGGAATCAAGCTGAACTCGCCCCCCGTATACTTGCCCGAAATAAAGCGCAGTCCGTAGGGTCGACGTTTGGCCTGGCCAGCCGCTGGAGGCTTGGAGAAGTGATCTGTCATCAGCCTTTGGACTCGACTCCTACCGATGGTAGGCTGATGGCCCCCTCGGGTCAAGCAACGGACCAAGCCCTTTGCAGCAGAATTGCCTTCTGCTAGCCCCCCCTTCATGTCGGACGAACGCCTTGGGGATCCCTTCGGTACGCACCGCTCCCTTGAACCGGTCGGGGCTCTGCCGCAACCTGCCTGGCGCCTGGATAACGACATGCAGGTTCGGTACGCAACCGAGATCCTGGTGGATGTGGAAACCCTCAACCTTGATGCTGCCAGCTTTCGCCAGATGGAAGAATCCTGTGGGGAGGGGGGGGTGGGGGAGCGGATTCTGCAAACGGTGCGTGAGCGGGGGAAACAACACAATCCGGTGACCGGCTCTGGGGGGATGCTCCTGGGCCGGGTGGCCTGGGTGGGTTCCAGGGCAGTTCATCGGGGGGTTGTCCCAGGGGACCGGGTGGCGACGCTGGCCTCCCTGTCGCTGACCCCGCTCCGGCTGGAGGCGATCCGAGAGATCCGCCCCGCCAGTGCTCAGGTCGATGTCGTGGGTCAGGCGGTGATCTTTGCCTCTGCTCCCTTTGCACGTATGCCCGAGGATCTCCCGGAGCGGCTGGCCCTGGCTCTCTTCGATGTGGCCGGTGCTGCCCCTCAAGTAGCCCGGAGAGTCCACCCTGGGGATCGGGTGCTGGTGCTAGGAGCGGGGGGAAAGTCTGGCCTGCTCTGCTGTGCCGAAGCCAGGCGCCGAGGTGCCGCCGTGGTGCTGGGGGTTGAGCTCCATGAGCCCTTCGCCGAAGAGCTTCGCTCCCTAGGCCTGTGCGAGGACGTAATTCAGGCAGATGCCCGGAACCCCCTGGCCATCCGGGATGCGCTGGCCTCCCGTGGAGGGGAGGTCGATGTGACCTTTTCCTGCGTCAATGTGGAGGGCGCTGAGATGGCCGCGATCCTCGCTACCCGATCCCGAGGCTGCGTCTACTTCTTTGCCATGAGCACTAGTTTCTCTCGAGCGGCGCTGGGAGCTGAGGGCGTCGGTAAGGACATCGACCTCTTGATCGGCAACGGCTTTGCAGAAGGTCATGCGGAGCACACCCTAGAGTTGGTGCGAAATTCCCCGGCGCTGCGAACCCTGCTGGAACGCCGCTATGGCTGAGAAGGGAGGCGATTGAGGGATAGGAACAACCTATTACCCTCGTCCAGCATCCTAACAGTCGTGCCGGATTTGCATTTGCTTGACCTCCTCGTGCTCTCGTGGGCTCAGGTCGCTGCATTGGTCAGTGTACTAGCTTCGTTCCGCGGGCTTCGAGGGAGGCTACGGGCGATGCATGCCTCTGAGAGCCCTCCCTGGATGGCCCGCGTTCTGCTGATCCGCCCCTGTGCAGGTCATGAGCCGACCTTGGAGAGAGCCCTCTCCTCGTCCCGTGTGTTGGCTTCCGTAGCTCCAGAAGCCCGGGTTGTACTGGCGGTCGCTTCGTTCCAGGATAACGCTTTCCCTGTAGCGGTCCGGGTCCAGCAGCTCCTAGCAATAGAGGGGCTTGCTGCCTCTGTTCAGGAAACCCAGGCAACGACCCCCAATGCGAAGAGTGGCCAGCTTGCCGCTGTGCTCACCCAAGAGGCTGCAGACGTAATCTTGGTAGCTGACAGCGACGTTGAGCTGGGAGAGGCCGAATTGAGAGGCTTGCTCCGTACCCTGTCCTGCCCCAAAGTCAGCGCAGCCTGGGTTCCGCCAGCCGAAGTGGGGCCTTGCAAAACCTGGGGGGATCGGGCCTCCCAGGCCTTGCTTGGCAGTTCCCTTCACGCCTTCCCAGTCCTCAGTGGGATCGACAGGGCAGGGATGGTTGGCAAACTGTTTGCAGTCAAGCGCACAGCTCTAGAAGCGGTGGGGGGGTTTGAGGCGCTGACCGACGTGTTGGGCGAAGACATGGAGCTGGCCCGCCGACTGGCAGGGAGGGGGTTTCGGGTGGAGGTGGTACCTTTGCTGGCCCGCAGTCTTGCGGTAGGCCGTTCGGTAGGAGCTGCGGTAGAGCGCTACACCCGGTGGCTTCAAGTGATCCGGGCACAGCGTCCGGCACTTCTGCTAACCTACCCCTTGCTTTTCTTTCCCACGCTGCCACTGCTGCTTCTGTCGGTGGCAGCGCCGTTGCACCCGTGGGTGGCCTGGACAACGGCAGTTCTGGCACTGGCGGGGCGTCTGTGGGTGGCAATGGTGGCTCGTATTCTGGTGGATCGAAGCGCCCCCCGAGGGGGGCTTGGGGTAGATGTGATGCTCGCGGATCTCCTTCTGATGGCCTCCTTTGTGCGTGCTCTCTCTCGCCGCACTGTCGAGTGGCGAGGTCGTACTTTGGCGATCACTCCTCGGGGACGGCTAGTGGCTCGGACCATCGGAGCTGCACTGCCGGTGCTGCTGGCCGTCTGGCTCAGCGTGACCTCGGCCTTGGCGCTGCCCGCGGTGGGGGAGATGGGCAAGAACGTTGACCTGGAGGACGCAGACGGCAAGGTGATTAAGCTAGAGACGTTGGTGGGCAAGCCTATCCTCATCGTCTACGAGGACAAGGACTCAACCAAGATGAACCAATCCTTCAAGGACGAACTGTCCAAGCTGGCCAAGGGCGATAAGTACAAAGATAAAGTGGCTCTAGCGGCAGTAGCCGATCTGACCGCCTACAATTACTGGCCGATCAAGGGCTTCGTGAAAGATTCCATCCGGGAAGAGTCCAAGAAGCTCGGGACTACCATCTTCTGCGACTGGACAGGCCACGTGCAGGTTTCCTATGCCTTTCGCAAGAAGACCAGCTCCGTGGTGCTCCTCAACAAACAGGGCCGCGTCATCTTTGCTTCTGAGGGCAAGATGAGCGCAGAGCAGCGCAAGCAGGTCATCGACTTGCTTAGGGCGGAAGTCGAGGGGAAGTGAAGAGGTGTCGGGGGCCTACCAACCACCCCAGCGCCCGTTCGGCCAACTCCCCCACGTACGAGCGATGAACGAACAAAGGAAGGTAGTCGTTGAGTTTGCTGGCGCAGATGTCCTGATCCATGGTGTCGAGCAGTTCGGTAACTGCAGCTTCGTGAATCTCTCGCAGATGCTCCGACGACTGCTTCTCTCGGCCTTGGAGTGGTGGCAAGGGGGGGCCGAAGCGCACCAGAGCTCGGGGCAATTCTTCCTCCGCCAGATCGTAACGCAGTGCAAAGGGGATGACTCGGCATCGGGAGGCCAAGCGGGAAAGTTCACCGGACCCTGGTTGGAACCGGAGGGGGCGCTCGGTAATGGGACGCTCAGTTCCCTGAGGAAAGATGAGAACCATGCGCCTTGGTGCGTTCAACAACCGGGCTGCATACCGGAGGCCTCGCGCGCCGTCCGCCGGGTCGTCGAGGTCGACCCCAAAAGCGCCGATACGGGCGAAAAAGGGGAGCTTTCGCAAGTTCTTCGCGTCCATCATTGCATGGCCATCAAGGCGGAAGAACGACCGGGAGAGATGGTAAGCCACCAGTGGATCCCACCAGCTCGTGTGGTTCCCTATCCAGAGGAGCGGGGCCTGGACAGCGGTTTCCAATACATGCTCGGCACCAGCCACCCTCACCGAGGAGAAGAAGGACCTCAGGCGGCCGTTCACGTGCCTCGAAAACCATGCCTCAAACAGCGGCGACTTTGCGGCGGGAATCATCCTGTACCCGAGGTGTTTCGATGACGTCTACCATGGTTTCGGTGGTACTCTGGGTCACAAGCGGTGTCATAGCCCTTGTTTTTATGGAATTTTGGGCCGAATTCCTTCATCGTCGGGTTTGGCATGGCCCCCTGTGGCCCATCCACCGGAGCCACCATGAGCCCCGGACAGGTCGTTTCGAATTCAACGACATACTCTCTGCTTCCCATGCGCCTGTAGCCGCCGGGCTCATCCTGTATGGTTGTTTGGGTGCTCCTTCTGCGTTCCGTGATCTTGCCTACGGCTGGGGCTTGGGGATGACCACCTTCGGTCTCCTCTACCTCACCTTCCACGATGGGTTGATGCACGGACGCCTTCCAGTCCAGGGGCTCCGACGTTTTGCGTACTTCCGTCTCCTCTGCGACGCCCACCAGATCCACCACGATAGGAATGGTGGGCCTTACGGCTTCTTTTACGTTCCCCCCAAACTCCGTGCCTACCTCGCCCGGTGCCGAGACGCAGCACACCAGGACCGCATCACTCTGTCAGCTTCGTGATCCGGCGCCTCGGTTTCCTTGTCCTCGTCCTAGCCACCACCGGGGGACTGATGCTCTCGGCTCGTGCACTCTTGGGACATCCTCCCTCGCTGCCGGTAGCCATAGGCTACCTGGGGGGTTATCTCGCCCTTGTCGTCCTTGGTATCACGTCTCCTTGGCTACAGATGTGGGGGGACATCCTCTGCTCGGTTCCGGGTGCTCGCGGGGTCGCTCTCACCTTTGAAATCCACGAGGTAACCCGCTTGGAGGCGCTTTTGCGTTCGCTCCAGGCCTATGATGCCCAGGCTACGCTCTTCGTGCCTGCGTCCCTTCTTCCCGTTGCCACCTCACTGCTTCGCGAAGCCGCGGAAGCAGGCCATGATCTCGGTCTCCTCGCTGCCCCCGAGGACCCTTGGTTGTTCGCTCGATCCGGTGCACATATCGACGAGGAGCTAACTCGGGGGATCGAGGCCTTTCAGGAGTATCTGGGAGCCCGCCCCTGGCTGCTTCGTTCATCAGGTGGACGTACCTCGCCTCGATTGGTGCGGGCAGCTTTCCTACGGGAGCTGACGCTGGTGGGTTGGGCATGTCCCAGCGCAGCGCTTGCGGATGGCGTGGTGCTTCGGGTGGAGGAGACAGTGAGGGGAACGAATATTCAAAGATCTGCGGAGAAGGAGCTTTGGCGGAAGCTTTCGGAGCGGAATTTGAAGGCTGTTTCGATCACGCACCTGCTCGGGGTTAGCTAAGTGGCTGCTCGGAGCCAAGGAGATAGGATAGGTGACGGAAACGATCCCGCTCTCCTGCTCAGGGAAGGATAGACCCGAGAAGGAGCGGACCACGCAAGCAACCACCGTGCTGTCCGGCAAATCGCTCCCGGCGTTAGCGACGCTGGTGACGCGGCCCGAGCGGTCGATGAGGAAGCGCACGGCGACGCGGCCTGCGAGGCCGGGGTTGGAGCGCAACCCGTTCTCGTAGCAGAGACGGAATTGACCAAAGTTCTGCCGCACGATCCGCTGGATGATCTCCGGTGCAATGCGCCCGCTCACGGTGGGGGTGGACATTCGGACCGAAGGGCGCTTGATTTTGTGGTCACTCATGAACCTTGGTCTGAGCCTGATGCTCATGTCATCGCACTGAGTGCTCTCCTTGCAGGTACCGCTTCCGCCGAAGAGAGTGCCTACCTGGGCGAGGCCGATACCTTCGTGGGGCCCATCTCCTCCGGCACCGGTACTGCTCAGCCCCAAGTCGTTGGTACCGTAGTTCTCGCCAAGAGAGGCACCCCACAGGTTTCCTAG
>JANWXX010000237.1 GCA_025057345.1 Polyangiaceae bacterium
AGATGCGAGGAGAACTCGATGCCTTTGGGCGACAGGTGCGGGCAGAATGGGCAGCGAATTTTTCTCGGAGTTATACCGAGGCCTTCCAAGCCTTGAGAGTAACAGGGAAGCGGCCTGCGATGGTGTTCGACGTGCCGCAGATCGCCGCGCGAATCGCGCGGCTCCACGGGGCCAGAACCGTGGAGCTGCTGCTCGTAGATGGGATGCGCTACGATCTGGGGCTCCGGGTGCAGCAGCGGCTGGAGGCGGCCCTGGAAGGCAAGGGAGTGTGTGCCGACACGATGCTGCTCTGGTCCGCACTCCCCTCGACAACACCGAACCAGCTTGACCTACTAGCCCACGGCCCTGAAGCGCTCAACCGACCCATGACCGGGGAGGAACCGGAAACCTTCTCCATTGCCCAGGAGCGTCATGTCTCTCTCCCACGTAGGGTGAAGGTAGGGCAGCGGGATATGATGAAAATCGATGCCGTGGAGGCGAGGCTGCGCGAGGCAGGTCCCCCGCTGCCAGAGCGATTGGAAACCATTGCCGACGAGGTAGCCCGGGGCGTGCTACGGCATGCAGAGGGGCTCCCGGAGAGGACGCTCTTGGTCATCTTCGGGGATCACGGGTTCCAGGTGGACTCCAGCCCGACTGGCTCGGGCCCCGCTCGTCAAGGCGGCTCCTCGCCAGAAGAGGTACTGGTCCCCGGGTTCGCATGGCTGCTAGGCGGGGTACATTAAACTTTCAAAACCAAACCAGCCCCTTGTAGGCAACCCGTAGTTTCCAAGCCAGACGGTTTTGAAAGGAGTTCTTACTTACAGTGCGCATGTTCCCTGAGCAACGCATTGATCGACAGCTTCTACGATTTTGGAACCTATGGTTTTTGCCAGGTTAACGGATTTTGCTGAGATGCAGGCATCCTGGCGTGCACATTGGGACATGCAATCTTGGGATTTCCCTAGTGCGCGGCACGCAAGAATGCAAGAAAGGATTTGCTCACAACCAGTATCATTTTGACAAGCCGACGAAGCAATGGGAACACGGCTCCGAACACAAAGGGTACACTGAGGGCCGACGATGTCCTCTGCGAGAAGGGGCTCTACACAGGTTCCAGGTTCTGCAAACGTTTCCTTGGGGAAGTGATCGCAGACTTCGACCAGAGGGGTCTTGGCAGGGCAGTTGGTGTCCTTGCCAGTAGAGAAGACAAAGTTTTTGATACGACCGGTCTGCCCAATAGGAGTGTGCTTACAAATACCCTCTGGCAAGCGAAACTCGAAGAAAGCACCAGGACCCAGGGTACGGTTGAACGTCCAGCTTCCGTTGGTAGTGCGCCAAGGCGTCGCAGGATCTTTATCCGGTATACGATCCAGCAGAGCATAACGCCCGCTGGACTCCACCCAAACCGCAGCCAAGTTGAGGCGCTCTTCTTGATCTGCAGGAACGAGGGAGGCAGCCACCCGAAACAAGCATCGCTGGGTGTTCGTCAGATCAGGGAGCACGGCAGAAGCAGAAACCTGATAGGCTTCTGAGAAGCAGGGAGCACTACGCCGAACGTCGAGGCACGCCGTACGATTCTTGGAGGGATCGGCCTGCGCAGAGTAGAGAGGTAGGGTTGCAGCGTCAATGCTCACGGGACCTACGCACACTCCATCAATGCAAGTCTGACCTCCGGCGCAGAGCACACCGAAACAAGAGAGTTGGAGGGGGATACGTAGCAGGCGAGACTCTTCTTTGGCGAGGTTGAAAGAGAAGGAGTGGATAAGCAGCGGATTGCTCATATCCGCATCGCTTCGGAATCCTCGGATGGTCAAGCTCCCTATGGTTTCAGGGTCGGACCCCGTAGCATTGTAGAGGACAAGGGAAGCGGGGAAGGCGGTAAGCCCTCCGTTCCGGCTCACGGGGAACTGGACAAAGAAATCGTTCCCTGCACGAGAACCAGACAGCTCTAGAAAACCAATTTCAGGTGGGATTTGACCGTCACCCACTGAGGTATCGCTGGAAAATAGGAGAACCATTTCACTGGCATTTTTATCCTCGCACCCAAGGGAGAGTGCAAGGAGAAGTAGGGCAAGAAAGATCGTAAATCGATAGGAATTCATCGCGTTTAGAAACGAAAGCCGTGGTTGACAGCTATGATACCAGGTTGAATGGTGCCGGCTTGAGGATCCTTCGTACCAGGTTTGACGAGGAAGTAGGTGGCAATGCCGCCCCCAAGGAGCACGCCGCCTCCGATCACCCAAGCGTACCAAGGTACACCCCCCTTGCTGCGGAGGGTCACTTGGACTTCTCCCACCTGGTCGGTCTGGACGAAGATTTGGCTGTTGTAAGGCTCGGCGCCGCTGCGGGTCACCTTGAGCATGTGGGGGCCCGAGGGCAAAACGCCCTCCCAGATACCCTTGCCGACCTCCTGCTCGTCAAGGAAGATGACGTTTTCGGGCTTGTCGGTTTTCACGCGGACCTTGCCCTGATCCGGGCGCAGGGCCACCTCGATGACAATGGTTCCCTTGTGAGGAACGATTTCGGTGCGGCTCTCGGTGACGTACCCCTTGGCCCGGATTTCTACCGTGTGCTTGTCGGCAGAAACTTCTCCCTGCCAGGGAGCCAACCCTTGCTCGACCCCGTCGACAAAGACGACCGCTGAGGGAGCTCCGGTAGCTCGTACCGAGAGCATGCCCTTCTTCTGAGCAGCTTCCAGATTGAGCTCGACCTTATCCGCCTTGCCACCCGAGACGGTGATCCGCTTGCTAGCATCCAGAAAGCCAACCTTGCGAGCCACGATGTTCCGCTCGCCTACGTCGACGGTGAGGGGTTTGTTCAAGGGAGACTTCCCTACTTCGATGTCATCCACAAACACCGTTGCGTCGGGCTCATTAACGGAGACGGTGATGGGAGCCGTATACTGCTTGAGCCCCTCCAGCAGATCGCGAGCATCCTGCTTGTCCTTGTCGGAGAGTTCGTCTCCTTCCTGGAGGAGCTGCTCAAGCCGGGCAACAGCCCGAGAGTAGCGCTTGGCGTCACGCTCCGCGATAGCCACGTTGAAGAGCAAGCGGACATCTTTCGAGAGGTTGTAGGCCTGCTCGAATTCGGCTTTAGCTCCCTCAAAATTCTGGTTCTTGTAGAGCTCGACGCCTCGATTGAAGGCTTCCAGAGCTTCACCCTTCAAACTCTCCTTGAGGCTTTTTTTCTTGGCTGGTGCCTTGGTCGCAGGTTTTACCCCCTGGGCCATGACGGACAGTGAAGAAGACAGCAGGGAGCAGGATAGAAACAAGGCGAGCAAGCGAGCACGGTTGGAACGAAGCACGTAGACCCTCCAAAACTTACTGCTCATTGTACGATGCCCACCCCAAAAGGGTTCTTCTTGCCGGTGGGCGGCTTGACAGGGCCCGCCGTCTTGGCGGTCGTGGGAAGTGATGGTACAACAGGAGCCGAGGAAGCCACCGGTGCTGAAGAAACTACCGGGACGACCTGGGGGAGCGAGGGGGACTCGGACGGAGCGGCAGACCTCTCCGGAAGCACAGTCACAGGGGGTTCTATGGAGGAAACGAGCCCTACCATCGGTGGAGAAGGAGAGGCCGGACGGGTGAGCAGCACCGCGCTTCCTGCGGTGATGGCGAGGAGCCCGACCCCGAGGGCGATCTTGGCAGAGAGGCCAAGCCCCGAGGAGACAGGGGCATCACCTCCCACGCGGAGTTGGGTGGGCAGGCTGGGAGAGAGGAGTGTCTTGGCGCTGACCTCTTTAGGAACCCCTGACTTTACCTGGGTTGATTCGATGGTCGGGAGGGAGGGAAGTATGGAAACCCCCCGCCCTTCCCCTGCGAGCACCACACTGGCAGGGATGCCTCCGACCGCCGCACGAATCCTAGCGATGACTTCGGTGGAGCGAGCATCTGCAAAGGGGATCAGCTGCTCTGCAAATTCTAGCGCGGATGAGGGACGCTGGGCGGGATCCTTCGAGAGCCCCTTGTGGATCACCTCGGCCAGTGCTGGTGGTAGGTCAGGACGGACAGAGAGGATCGGATCAGGCTCGGCGGTAAAGAGCTTGAAGAGGAGATCGTTGGGGGATTCCGCCTGATATGGGGTACGGCCCGTCAGCAATTCATAGAGGATGGCTGCAACCGAGTAGAGATCGCTTTGCGCGTTGGCCTCGCGAGCGTTGCGAGCCTGCTCCGGCGACATGTAGAGCGGCGTGCCCAAGCCCGTGTTGGTCTGGGTGAGCTGTTGCGCCTCTTTACCCGGCTCCTGGGTGATTTTGCTGATCCCGAAATCGAGGAGCTTGATGAAGTCGGGCTCCCCTTCCCGCTGGATCACGAAGGCGTTGGAGGGTTTGAGATCTCGGTGGATGATGCCCTTGCTATGGGCTACGTGCAGCCCCCGGAGGATCTGGAGCACAAAGTGGATTGCCCTGGGTACGGGTAGTCCCTGAGGTGCCTCTCGCTCTAGCAGCTCAGAGAGGTCACAGCCGTGGAGCATCTCCATGACGATGTAAGGAAGCCCCGAAGGAAGTACTCCTACGTCATCGACCCGAACAACATGATCGGACTGGATGCCTCGAGCCGCGACGCCTTCGTTCATGAAGCGCTCGACCGCTCCGGGAACTCGCATCACGTCCGGGCTCATGAACTTGAGCGCGACATCCGAACGGAGGATCTTGTGGTAGGCTGCCATGACAGCCCCCATCCCCCCCTCGCCGAGGATCTTCCGGATGACATACTTCCCGTCGATGATGTCCCCTTCCTGGGGGTAGGGGGAAGAACCGGTGGCACTCATGACAGAGGAGGAAGCTACCACAGGCAACTGCTGTGGCCTACCTTCCGCTACCTCCCCGGCCCTCTTGTCCTATTCTGGGCTTGGGGGGTTACCCTGGTAGCCCTCCATGTCACCATTTTCTTCAGATC
The DNA here is from genome assembly GCA_025057345.1 of Polyangiaceae bacterium. Classification (GTDB taxonomy): domain Bacteria; phylum Myxococcota_A; class Polyangia; order Polyangiales; family Polyangiaceae; genus JANWXX01. The sequence goes on from JANWXX010000237.1 coordinate 4,878, forward strand.
CCAAACGGGGCCACGACGGACGTTCCCGAGGTACTGAGATCGCCAGTGAAGATTTCTTGTTTCACCTCTACCGGGGTAGCGAGCTACTCCAAGACAACCGGGTCCACGAAGCCAAGGAAGAGCTGGAGATGGCCATCCGTCTCCAACCCCTCGACCCTCAGGGACAGGATCTACTGGGCGTCGTCTACTTTCGTCTTGGGATGTATCCTCGTGCCATCGAAATCTTTGAACAGCTCGTCCGTGAGTACCCAGAGGAGCGGACCCCCCGCATCAATCTGGCCCTCTGCTACCTCAAGACTGGCCAGGCCATGAACGCCCGCCAGCTGCTGGAAGAGACAGTGATGCTTCATCCAGACAACACCCGCGCCTGGGGCTACCTTGGCCTCGCCTTTGAGCGCCTGGGGGACTACATGAAGGCACGTGAAGCATTCTTGCGAGGCGGTCAGGAGGGGATGGCTCGCCGCATGGATGAACTCCTCAGGGAGCAGGTGGGGCAGCCTCCTCGCAGCCGCCGCGCCTCCACTCATCCTCCCGAACCCTTCCGTGAGCTCCCCGAGGAGGAAGCACTTACCCACCCTCCTTCGGTACCTCCACCACCGGTGAGCCTCGGCGCGGCTCGCCTCCCCTCCCTCCTCCCCCCTGCCATCTCGGAGCCTCCTGCCCTCGAAGCTACCCAGTCGTTGCTGCCAGCAGTAGACTTCGCCCGTCAGCGGCTGCTGATCTTCCCTGGCAACGGTGCTGTCCAGCACGAAACCGGCCTCCTCCTTCTCTCGACGACTGACGGCTTTGCCTGCCGACAGTCTGCCCTCCGAGGGCTTGTTGCATCTTCCAGTGCCAACCTCCAAGCAGAGCCGCTTCCTCGGGTTTTTCGGGGCAAACCTCAGGAGGAACCTCTTGGAGGAGCCGTCCCCCTTCTTGGTTACTCCGGGGCCAATCGATTGGTGCTTGGACCCAGCGGTCCTGGGGTCAAGCTTCATGCCTTCCTCCTCCGAGACGAGATGGTCTGCTTGCGGGAAGATCTCCTCGTCGGCTTCGACAGTGCCCTCTCCTACGAGAATGGGCGTCTAGCGATGGGTGATGGGGAAGCCGCCCTCATGGTACAGCTCCAGGGGACAGGCCCTGTCGTTCTGGAAACCCGCTACCCCCTCGGGGCTCTTGAGGTTCTTGACAACGAGGCGATCACCGTCCGGCGCGAGCTGGTGGTTGGCTGGCACGGGCGACTCATTCCTCGGGCCATCCTACCCAGCGAGGCCCCGGCAGGGCAACGCGGCCTGGTTTCCTTCTCAGGCGAGGGATCCTTGCTGGTGCAGCTCCCCTAACGGCTTGCAGCCTGACGCTTTGCCTTCGCATCCACTGCTTCGGCAAAGAGCCGGACGTACGATGCCCCACTGGTGAGAGAGAACACAAGAGACAGGTACACCAACACCTTGCCCACATGGACCAGATCGACCACGCCCAAGTCATAGATCAGCAGATCGATGCGGTATGGATAACCGATGATGAGACACAAGATGCCGATCATTTGCAGGGCTGTCTTCGCCTTTCCGTCATCCCCTGCATCGATGACCACCCCTTCGGAGGAGGCGATGCTCCGGAGCCCAGTGATAGCAAACTCCCGCCCTAGCAGCAGCACCACCACCCATGCTTCGATCCGCCCAAGATGCACTAGCCACACCAGCGTAGCCATCACGATCAGCTTGTCTGCAAGAGGATCCAAGAACTTCCCCAGCACGCTCACCAAGCCCTGCTTCCGGGCCATGTATCCATCAAAGAAATCGGTGAGCGCCGCCAAGGCATAGACCCAAGCAGCCCAAAAGCAATCCCGGGGAGTTGCCCGGTGGATCAGCGCTAGCACCAGCGGGATCATGATGATCCGTGCCGCCGTCAGCAGGTTGGGCAAGTTGACTGCATCCTCGCGTAGAGTACGCCGCCGTGCTGTACGTTTGGCCTTGGGATCCATCGATGGAGGGGGCACGCTCGACATTGGTCTCATCCTACCCCACCCGCTCCCCTTGCCGCACCTCCCGTGGTATCAGACAGCCCTGTGACCTCCTTGCGCTTCCCCTCTTTCGCCCTGCTGGCCGCTCTGCTGGCTGCCTTCCTACTCCTGTCCCCCGCTTGCAGTCGGCAAGCCGAAGGGGATCGCTGCGATAAGAACAACGGCGATAGCGACTGCGAGACAGGTCTCGTTTGTCGTGATGATGTAGGTCCCTTCCAGCTCTGCTGCCCTCCCGATGGCCGAACCGTCACTGTCCCCGCCTGTATCCCCGGCATCGTCGCCACCCCCACCGCCGGCGCTTCTGGGAGCACCGGTGCAGGTGGGTTCTTGTCTGGTGCAGGGGGCTCTAGCGCAGGCATCGGAGGCTCCAACGCTTCAAGCGGAACGGATGGAGGGCAAAGTGGCTCTGACGTTGGTGGTAAGGGAGGGGATGGAGGTTCTGGTGGCATGGACATAGGCTTCGCCGGGGATGCCGGTGCTAGCGGAGAGGCCGGTGCAAGTGAAGACGGTGGTACTTCGGGGGATGGAGGTTCTCATGGCGAAACAGGCCAAGGAGGGAACGCGGGTCAAGGGGGGGGTGGAGAAACAGGCGGCGTAGCGGGGGCTGCAGGCGATGCGGGTCAAGGGGGGGGCTAA
>JANWXX010000238.1 GCA_025057345.1 Polyangiaceae bacterium
GCTAGGGAATTGAGCGCCTGCTGCTCCTCCCGGGACTCTGCCTCCAACCAAGCCATCAGCTCACTGTGAATTCCACCAATGGTTCGCTCGACACCCAGCGCTACTCTGGCACAGCGATAGAGTCGCTGGATGTTGTACTGATGGGAGACGACGCTGAAATTATAGTTGGTGTTGAACTCGTGAAATTGCTTGATCAGAGCCTCTGTATTGCGTGTGCTACGACTCCCCTGCTGCTCTCTGGTACGGTTGGCATCCGTGTAAGATTTCCATGAAATATCCTGACAGACAAGGGCTTGGTGTAGTACGAGGAGGAAGGTCAAGAGGTATTCGCTCCCGACCCTCTGGGGCCAGAAACGTTCATCGAACAACGTGGCATTGCTACCAAAAGCACAGAGCCCCTCGCAGGAGATATAGAAGGTCTGGGAGCCTGAGACGCGAAAGATCTGAAACTCCTCGGCCTCGATATCCTCCAAAGGGAGAGGTACAATGGGCGAACTAGCCGGGTGTCGCAGGCTCCGTGCGGCCAACCCCTCCAGCACCTGAAGGGCTTTCCCCTCGTGGCCTGTCGTTGCCGGATCAATGACATACATGGAGACGACCGGCACCTTCCCTCGAGTAGCGACGTAGGTCTTGTAAGCCCCTAGCTCCGCAGTGATCCTCCTGCAGAGCTGGGCTGGCAGCGAACCACCCAAATCTCCAAGGCGTAGCCGGATAGGTCCGTACCCTTGCTTGTCGTCCAGATCCGCATTGTCTGGATCCGGGTGAAGATGCAGGCAGCGCCCCAACGCTTCTCGCGGTACCTTCACTTCTCGGAGCGCAGTTGTGGTTTCCTCCACCAAGGGAACCAGATCCTTCGGGATCAGCGCCAAGAAGGTGTTGGTGCTGTAGATCTGGCAAAGCGAGGCGTAGTAGGTCAGATTCATTGCATCGCGCAGGGAGAGCGCTGGCCCACTCGCCGTGGGCCCCTGCCGCGCGTTCCCTGGCAGATCCGTCAGCCGCGCGTGAACGATCAGCATCACGGCTCCCGCTTGGGTCAGAACCCCGAGAATCTCCAACTCGGCGTGCTCAAATACCTCGGCTACCGTCTCCTCCTCGGCCTCTCCCTTCCGTGGTGCCTTGAGCACCCCTAGCTTGTAACCGCGCTCCAGGGGCATTCCTCCCCGATCGAACCCGACAAAGAGAAATTTGTTGCGCCCTCGCTCCTCAGGTCGTTCCGACGTACTTCGGAGCAATGCACTCACCTCCCGGATGAACCATCGATCCAGTTCCCCCCGAGCGTGAAGCGCCCCCGGAAGCCGCAGCCGCATCGAGAGGTCTCCCTGGATCGTCTCCCTACGCCCCAACCTTGCCCCCAGATCCACGCAGCGCCCCTGGAAGGCCGTAAAGCTATCGGGCCCAAGGTCAAAGAGGTATGGAAATACGAGCCATATGCCGAACTTTAGGACGCTCGGATCAGGGAAGACAGGTTCACTCATCGTGGTTTAAGACCGCAGGTAGATATCCCGGCGGACCTGGACCAAATCCCGGGCGAAGTCCATCGCGGAGGAGTACCGATAGGCTCGATCCTTACGAAGGGCTCGCTCGATTACCTCGACCAGCCTCGCCGGTACACTTGGCCTCCATCCACGGAGGGACGGAGTTTTCTGCTTGAGGATCGCCTGTGCGGTATCTGCCCAGTTCGATCCACGAAAAGGTAGCCTCCCTGTTGCAGCGAAGAACAGCACAACTCCAGTCGCCCAGAGATCGACGCGCAGGTCGAGATCCTCCTGCCCTGTCACGGCTTCCGGCGCCATGTAGTAGGGCGTCCCCACTACCACTCCGGTACGAGTGATCTGGGTGATTTGATCCTCTCCTTCCCCCTCCGAATCGAAGGACTGCGTCACCTTGGCCAACCCGAAGTCGAGAAGCTTTACTACCGGACGGCTTACCCCAGGGATCTGCGCTAGGAATACGTTCTCGGGCTTGATATCTCGGTGAATGATCCCCTTGCGATGCGCCGCGTGGAGGCCCATCAGGATCTGCAACCCAAACTCCACCACGTCTACCAGCGGCAATGCTCCCTCCCTCTCCAGCCTCGCCGATAGCGGCTCCCCCTGGAGGTACTCCATCGCGCAGAACATCGCTCCATCCGGCAGCGATCCAAAATCGTAGATCTGGCAAATATTCCCGTGAGACAGTGAGGCCACCGCTTGTGCTTCCTGCAAGAACCGCCGCCTGGCCTCCTGACTTTGTATGCGCTCCTCGGTCATCACCTTGAGTGCCACTCGCCGCCCCAGCACTTGGTGCTCTCCCTCATAGACGATTGCTGTCGCCCCGCGCCCCAAGATCCCACGCACCACGTACACCCCTCCCAGGATGTCCCCGATACGGGAACGCTCGTAGGGGCGCAACATATCCTCCGGGAGCTTTCTTGGAATATCCCCTGCCGGAGGAAGGGATGATGGGACCGTTTTTGCACGTGACTCCCCATTTCCCTCAAGGTTCCCCAACGGTTCGGATCTCCTCGGAGGGTTCAAACGCAAGCCACGCTCTTGTTGGAGGTATTCTAGGATCTCCTCCTCGACGCTACCTGGTGGTGGCACGGAGGAGGGAAGTGGGCGCCGAATTTCTATGACTTTCCCCATGGTAGGGCACACGGTTTGCCCCTCATCGTGAGGCAGGCGACAGCAAGGACACCGGAAAAATCGCTGGCTCATCAGGGCATCCCCGAGTCAATCCCCCCAGGCTAGCGCCGTCAACCCTGGCCGACCGAACACCCTACCGAGATCGGGGAGAGTGGTGCTCCTGCCCCCCTCATCGCCTCAGGAGCAACCCATCGAGTTCCCACAGTTGAGGCACTTGTAGCAAGCCCCGTTGAGAACCGTGATGTGCCCGAATACATCGCACACGGGGGCATCTCCCATCAGATCATCTAGGTGATGATCCAAAGCGGAACCCACCATCCTGTCCGCCAGGTTGCTCCCATGCTCGTGCCCCGGCTTCGCCGACAAGACCACTGGTGCGGGCTGGTTCCACGCTTCCGTTGGATCCTTGATCTCCGGTTCAGGTTTCACATGGGCCAAGTCATAGCGCCCCAGGTACTCTACTCCCAGCACCCGGAAGATGTAGTCTACGATGGAGGTCGCTAGCTTGATGTACGGGTGCCCCTCTACCTGCCCTTGGGGCTCGAAGCGAGTGAAGGTGAACTGTTCCACGTAGGTTTCCAGAGGAACCCCATACTGGAGCCCTACGGACACCGCCATCGCTAGACAGTTCATCACGCTTCGGAAGGCTGCCCCCTCCTTATGCATGTCGATGAAGATTTCCCCTAGACTCCCATCGGCGTATTCGCCGGTCCGGAGGAAGATCTTGTGGCCGCCTACCCGCGCCTCCTGGGTGAAACCGCTCCGCTTCTTCGGAAGCCGCACTCGCGTTCCGACTGGTCGGACTGGAGCTACCGCCACCGGGGCCGACATAGGTGCAGGCGCGGCTGCCTGCTTCTCTGCCAGAACCTCCGTATCTTCTTTCTTCTCGGAGGAAGTGGACAAAGGCTGTGATGCCTTGCACCCGTCGCGGTAGAGCGCAACCGCCTTCAGGCCGAGCTTCCACCCTGCCTCGTAGATCGCCCGTACGTCATCCACAGTGGCGTCGTTTGGCAAGTTCACCGTTTTGGAGATGGCACCGCTGAGGACGGGCTGTACAGCTGCCATCATCTTGATGTGGCTCATCGGCGACAAGAATCGCTTGCCATGTTTGCCGCAGCGGTTAGCGCAGTCGAAGACAGAGTAGTGGTTGGGCTTTAGGTGGGGAGCGCCCTCAATGGTCATCCGACCCACCACCGTGTCGTTTGCCTCTTCGATTTGCGCCGGGGTAAAGCCCAAGGCCCGTAGCAGGCTCCGGTGGTTGGCACCGCCGAGCAGACGCTGGAAGCTCTCCTCCCCCAGTACCCATGGGGAGAACGCTGATTCTAGGTCGAAGAGGCTTGGGAGCGCATCCTCGATCTTCTGCAATTCCTCGTCCGTCAGCCCTTTCTCCTTGAGGGTTGCCCGGTTGACGTGAGGCGCCCCCAGGAGTGTGTTGGTGCCGGTCACGTAAGCGACGATATCTTGAACTTGGGCTGCTGTGTAGCCGAGCCTCTCCAGCGCCACAGGCACCGACTGGTTGACAATCTTGAAGTAGCCTCCGCCTGCCAGCTTCTTGAATTTAACCAGGGCAAAATCGGGCTCGATCCCTGTGGTATCGCAATCCATCAACAACCCGATGGTGCCGGTTGGCGCCAGAACGGTGGCCTGTGCGTTGCGGTAGCCGGATTGAGTCCCCAAGGTCACGGCTTGATCCCAGTCCTCGCGGGCGGCGCGCCAGAGCGGCTCCGGGCATAGGTCGCGGTGGATGTTGTAGGCCGCATCCCGGTGCATTTTCATCACGTTGAGCATCGGCTCCCGGTTCTTTGCAAACCCAGGGAAGGCTCCCTTTACCGCGGCCATCTCCGCGCTGACACGGTAGGCATGACCACAAAGGATGCCGGTAAGTACCGCAGCCCAGGCCCTGCCCTCCTCGCTATCGTAAGGGATGCCTAGCACCATCAGCAGCGACCCCAGGTTTGCGTACCCAAGCCCCAGGGGCCGGTAATCGTGGCTATTTTGTGCGATCTGCCTTGTCGGATAGGAAGCAAAATCGACGAGGATCTCCTGCGCCACGAAAAAAATTCGGATGGCCTGCCGGTAAGCCTCTAGGTCGAAGCTTCCATCGGATCGGAGGAACTTCGTCAAATTGAGGCTCGCCAGATTGCAGGCACTGTCATCCAGGTGCATGTACTCGCTGCATGGGTTGCTGGCGTTGATGCGGCCGGAGTTGGGGACAGTGTGCCACTTGTTGATGGTGGTGTCGTACTGGACGCCGGGATCGGCACAGCTCCAAGCGGCCTCAGCGATGAGGTTCCAGAGGTCACGGGCCTGGTAGGTGTCGATGACCTCGCCGGTGGTACGGGCGATGGTCTGCCAGGGGGCGTTGCGCTCGACGGCATGCATGAAGTCGTCAGTGATGCGGACCGAGTTGTTGGAGTTCTGCCCCGAGACGGTGTGGTAGGCTTCTCCGTTGAAGTCGGAAGAGTAACCAGCCCGGATGAGGGCTTGAGCTTTCTTCTCCTCGCGCATCTTCCAGGTGATGAAGTCTTTGATCTCGGGGTGGTCCATATCGAGGCAGACCATCTTGGCGGCGCGGCGGGTAGTCCCTCCTGACTTGGTGGCACCGGCGGCACGATCGAACACCTCCAGGAAGCTCATCAGACCGGAGCTGGTGCCACCGCCGGAGAGTTTCTCCTGACGCCCACGAATGGCACTGAAGTTGGAACCGACGCCGCTACCGTGTTTGAAAAGGCGGGCCTCATTCTTGATGGCCTCATAGATGCCCATCAGGTCGTCGGGTACCGACTGGATGAAGCAGGCGCTAGCCTGGGGTCGTTCGTAGGCGTTACGGGTTTCGACGATGGTTCCGGTGGCCGGATCCCAAGCAAAATTCCCTCCAGAGCCCTCGATACCGTAGCACTGGTAGAGGCCAACGTTGAACCAGACGGGGCTGTTGAAGGCCCCGATCTGGTGGGCCAGCATGTAAGAGAGCTCAGCCTCAAAGGTATCGGCGTCGGCACGGGTAGCAAAGTAGCCACCGAACTTCTCGCCAGCCTCCCGGATGGTGTGGGCCAGACGATAGACCACCTGACGCACGCTGGTTTCGCCCAGATCTTTCTTGCCGTGGAGCCCTGCCTTCCGGAAGTACTTGGAGACGACAATGTCCGTGGCAAGCTGGGACCAGCTCGCGGGAACTTCCACCCCTACCATGCGGAAGACCACAGAGCCGTCGGGGTTGGTGATCGCGCTGGTACGCTTCTCCCAAGTCATCTCGTCAAGGGGATCAACCCCGGGACGGGTATAGTACCGTCGCACCTCCACGCCACGCCCCTTTTCTTCCCCCCGAACAGGAGACTTTTCCCCTGACCCGTTGCTCTCCTGGCCGTAGCTGTTCTTCTTGCCGGTTGGCTCCCTCGTGGGGCGTTTGGACGAAGGTTTTCCCTGGCCCTTGCTCCGGATGGATACGGGCTCTTGTCCTTTCGCGTTGCCCCTGCTGCTGGCCTCGCTCTCGCCGCTGTTGCTCTTGATGACCGGCGTGGAAGTCTGCACCATCTGCGAACGTCTCCCTGCATGAAACCTTGGTTCTTCCTGCTCCGTCTCGACACAAGCTCAAGAGAAAAGAAACAAACGATTGAAAAAAGAGAGACTATCCCCATTCACGGGGAGCATCTGTTTGTGGGGAGGGGTAGGTCACAACGAGCGGTCCCGGATACCTGACCGCCTCACCAACATGGAGCGCATGTTTTTTTACTCTACGTTAGCCCTGGGCCGGAAGGGAAGGCCCTTCGTGACCCGTGCCGACCACATTGATGACGCAACAAGTTGGGCTGACCGCAACTCCACCCCTCCGTCAAGGGAGACCTCCATCGTCCTCACATTTCTCCGGGGAACTTCCCCTCTCCCTCTCGCCTCCTCTCCTCTCCCCGAAGATCACAGAACTTCCCTACCATGCCGAGCCCTTGGAAAGATCGACAAATTCATCCGCTGCTGCTAGCTCCCTAGCCCTCCTTTCCCTGCAAGACACAGGATGCCATCCTGTATGGCTTCTCTTCCTAGAGAAGTTCCGCCAGAAAACCACTCGATCCACGCAAGAGATGTGGTGGTGAGAATGACCCTGACATTCCTTGTCTGCCCATAGTCCCGGTTTTCTCATGAGATCTTGGGGGTGATGCGTAAGATGGGGAATCAGGAGTCACCTATGGCCCAGGAAATCATCCCCTTCTCCCCACTTCCCTCGCCGCTCGCCCCCACGGGTTGGCGGACCCTACCGGGGTCAGATTCTATCCGGATTTTTCGAAGCCCCTCGGGGCTCACGGTGTCGGTGGCCGATACAGCAGAGGAGAGGCGGGTGGTGGTGTCGAGGCCGCTGCGCTGGCCGACGCGGCTGGAGTTGGAGTTTGTAGTGAAGCACTTCCTAGGGGAAGGGCTAGCATTCGAGGTCGAGCAGGCCCATGGTCTCGGTCCACTGGCGGTGAGGATCCTCCATCAGCGGAGCGGGGGACAAGGGACGGCAAGCCAATCCCGGGAGCGCTTGGAGCAGGTGGCGCTGCTCAATGAAGCGGCCAATCACCGGCGGGATCAAAGTTCGATGCGTGCTTCGATGGCGCGGGCGCGGTTGACGACACCGGAGGGCTGGAGGAAACGACCCTCCCCTCTGGGCCCTCCGGTGTACGACCGGGATGGGTTTCAGGTGATTGTATGCGAAGGGGAACGGGATCATCGACGCTGGGCGACGCTGAGTGTTGGTCGCCAGGATCGACCTCCTACCCTGGAGGAAGCGCAGCGCGTAGCTCGGATCTTCCTCGGGGAAAATGACTATCGCCTGGTACAACCGGAGGAAAACGCAGGAGCTCGCAAGGTACTCGTTCTAGAGTGCTACTTGAGGG
>JANWXX010000239.1 GCA_025057345.1 Polyangiaceae bacterium
CTACCCGTGTGGACAAGGGAGATCTGTCGGCCATCGATCGACTCGACAACTCCCGGGCCATTCTTCAGCGACAGAATCAGGTGGTTTCCGCCGAGCGTACTCTGGTCCGGGAGGCGTATGCTCTTTCCCTCTTTCTTCGGACCTCCGACGGCCGCCCTCTGGTTCCTGGTCAAGAGCGTCTCCCAACCTCGTTTCCGGAGCCTGCGTTGCTTACCGGCTCACCTAAGGACCAGGTAGAAGACGCACTCAACCGACGCCCTGAGATGCGTCGCTTGGAGATCCGTCAGCGCCAGTTGGATGCCGAGCGATCGCTCCACAGCAATGCACGGCTACCTGCTCTGGATCTCCAGATGAAGGTTTCTCGCGACTTCGGGACGGGTTCCCCCACCCGCGAGCCAACTGAACTAGAGGCCTCCATCCTTCTCGACATTCCCATTCAAAATAGGGTAGCGACAGGGCGCCTCGCCCGCACGGAAGCCCAGCTTGCTCGGAACAATGCCGAGCTTCGCCTGATGCGGGATCGCATTGAGGCTGAAGTCAAGGATGCTATGAACGCTGTCGACATGGCCTACCGCGGCGTTGAGGTAGCTCGTCGGGAGCTAGAGCTAGCTCGACGTTTGGAACAGGCAGAACGCCAGCGTTTCGATCTGGGCGGCAGCTCGTTGCTGGTGGTCAACCTCCGGGAGCAAGCGACCTTCGAGGCCGCTCAGCGGGAGGTCACCGCTCTAGCCGACTACCAAATCGCTTACGCCAACTATCGAGTTGCCCTTGGCGAGCTCAACCTGTTACCTCCAGACGGTTCCGTAAAAATGCTCCAAGGTTCCGGGGAGGTAGCCCAAGCTCCGGAGCCACCGGGATTCCTTGGAGGATCCAACCGTTTCCCTCTCGGTGCAGTCGGCGTACGCTATGGTGCTCCGCATCGCTTAGAAAGCAATGGGATGCGCAGGGTGCCAGGCATATGACATCTCCCAGCACGAACGCTGAGGAGGCTTCGTAGACCCTCGTCACTGCACCGTCCGGCAGGGTGACCTCCACCAGTCGGTCATGCCGTCCGAGTTCCAAGTCACCGTAGAGTGGAACCAGCAGTCGCTCTTCCTCCAGGAAGGCCATGGTGCTGTAGGACGGAGGTGCCCCGAGTATAGCACCGCTCACCCGGAGTTGCTCCGAGGGAGGGGATCCACTCGTGTCTAGGATGACTATACCGCTGCGGGCAAGCTGCATCTCGGGGCCTTCCGCAAAGACTCCAGAGCAAGACACGGCTACCCGCTTACCGCTTGGAGAGCGGGTGAGTGCACCGCAGTTGGCCAATCCGGTCAGCTCTAGGCTCCAGTGGGGGGTATCCGTCGCCGGGTCGATAGCCACCACGACGCTGTCGAGAGCCTTTTGGTAACCAACATCCATGCGAAGGAGCGTCGTCCAGGCTAGGGTGCCAACTCGAAGCAAGCGTGCGGGTCTTGGCAGGTAGGGATCAGGAACTTCCAAGGAAATACGACCGGTGATCCTTGGGGTGCGAGGGTCGAGGATCAGCACGTCTCCCCCCTCGTCGAAGGGTTCAGAGCCCGGTGCGGGATTCGAGCCAAGCCGCGTTACATAGGCCTTTTCAGGGCCCACTTCCAGGTAATCTTGCGGGTTGGAGGGGAAGCCTGTCGCTACCGAGAGCTGCGCTCGCACGGCCCCTGCTGTTGGATCGAGCCAAGTAAGTACTGCGTTGGGATAGCGGTCCAGGAGCACTACCGCCCCCGAGACAGTACGTTCCGTTGGGAGTACCACATCCCCTGACAGGGGTTGGCTCACCCCTGCGGCTGCCACTCCACTCGACAGTACGGACGAGGAGCGTACGGTCCCCTCATGGTCGAGGAGCGCTACGGAACTTGCTACATAGTTAGAGCCCACCACAGCGATCCCCCGCCCACAGGGGCCCTTGTCAAGGTGAACTCCACCGGTGGAGGGGGGAGGTGCTGGCACGTCACAGGCGGGCATCAGCGTCAGGATTCCCAGGACAGCAAGGGGTGTCTTCAGGTCCATGTAAGCTCCACGGATGCGAAAATGGCGCGCCCGGGCAGAGGGAAGCCCACTACATCGCGCCTAGGTTGGTCCAGCACGTTGGTCCCTCGGAGCCGCACCCCGAGGCGCCGCCTCCACCAGAGGGACGTTAGCTCCAGATCGAGGCTCCCTTGTGCCGGAAGCAGCACTTGGCCCGAGGTGTCTCCGTAGCGACTGCTCTGGTGGACATAGCGCACTTCAAGAATTGTCTCGTCCAAGCCCCATGGCTTCCTTCCACCCGGCTTCACTGCCATCGACGGTGCTGCCTGGAGCCGGGAGCGGAAGGGGAGGATATCGTTGGCTCCCAAACGGTTGGGCGAGGTATCCCGGGGGTCTAGTGCTGTCAGGGCCAACCCCATCGTCAACCAGGGCCAGGGCCTTGTTTGCGCAGCGATCTCCAGACCCACGGTTCGAGTCATGCCGACGTTGTAAGGTCTCAGATAACCCAAACTGGATCGTTGGTAGACGATCCGATCTGCGATCTGCTGGAGGAATGCGAAGATCTCAAAAGCCGTTGGTATCCCCCACACTCGTCCATGGTGGCGCAGCCCTCCGTCCAGGATCTGCCCTTGCTCCGGGCGTAGTGCCGGATTGCCCCGTACCGTTGCGGAGACACCATGCTGTTCCCCCAGGGTGGGGGCTCGTCCATAACGCCCTGCATGAGCTAGAAGCTCCAGCTCCTCAATGCGCCATCGAAGCCCGAAGCGGCCTGCTTCTACGGGAAGATTGCAGAGATCTGATCCGCCATCAGGGCCGTTACACTCCAATGCGACGAGAGCGATGAAATCTCCATGATCATGGAAGTTCCATACTCCACCAAGAGCCCAGCGGGAAAAGCGGCGGGAAGATGCGGCAGGGGAGAGCTCATCCGTGGACTGGATCAAGCGCTCAACAGCCAGATCCACAGCTCCTTGGAGTGAGAAGCGCTCGTGAAGGAAACCTCGCAGGAAGGCCGATTGTTCGACTCGACTCCCGCGGGAACGAAAGGAGATGCCATCCAAGGCGAGTTCTCGGAGGGGGTCGTGGAAGGTAGTATCGGAGAGGAGAGCGGAGGTGGTGATGGTTAGATCACAGTGTGCTTCGGGGCATTGGTACTCCCCTCGGATGGCACCAAGGAAGCGGTCGAGGCTGGCACGGGCGGCTCGGGTGGGGAGCAATCCGAGCCCGGGAATGCCCTGCTCGCGGCGGACGCCGTGGCTGAGGGCCGTAAGGCGAGCAGCTTGGGAGAGGCGTATATCGCCAATCAGCCAAAGGTCGCGAGTGGAAGTATCGGCATTGCGTCGTTGGATCGTACGGTCATCAGAGGTATCGAAGCGGGTACCTCGGTCGTCCTGGTAGGCGTAGTCGTTGGTAGCTCGCTGGAAACCGAGGGAGCCCAGAAGTCCCCAGGAGGAAGGGGTACCAGCGGAGGCCGATACGCGAGCGCTCTGGAAACCGAAGCTACCGGTGGAGAGGGAAGCGGAGGCTCCGGGGCGGGAGGGGCGCCGGGGGTCGAAGAAGAGGGCACCTCCGATGGCGAGGCGATCCGCTTGGAGAGGGGCGTGGCCGCGGTAGATCTCGACGCGATCCACGAGGGAAAGAGGGACAGTGGAGAGGTCCGCAGTTCCACCCACGTCGTCGTTAAGCCGGATACCTGCCAGGTAGACCGGGGTTTGGGCCGAGGTTGCCCCGCGGATACTCGCGGTGGACAGGGCACCGAAGCCGCCGGTGTCGATGACGGTGAGTCCAGGGAGCCCCCGGAGTACATCCGCCGCTCCGGCCCCTGGAGAGCGGAGCGGAGTGCCTTGAATTACCGTTCCGGCTACAGAGTCGTCCCGGGAAAGACCACGACGCGCTAGGGGGCCTGCCTGGACCACCACCTCGGAAGGTTGGGCCAGCGCCAGACTGGTTGTACAGAGTGCCGCAAAGCCTGTTTGCGTCGCTCGCTTCATGGCGCCGTATGGATCACCGCGACAGCATCCAGATCGAAGCCTGCCGTGGGGGGGGCCATGATCTGGGAGAGATCCCGGATCCTCACATAGCGGGCACGCTGTATCCCCACTTCCGCTAGGTCAAAGGGATCGCCGCCAGCGGTTTCCGGTTCAAGGGGAGAAATTCCGCTAGAAGAACTGGCAAGAACGGGTCTCCAGCCAGCACATGAAGTGGTCTTAAAGTGGGTTGGATCGCAGGTGAAGGTTGCCCAGGTCTCACCATCCTCGCTGACACTGACCTCGCCTAGCTCCTTCCAAACTTTCTCCGGATCGCCTCCGACAAAGAAGGGGTTTTCGAACACCAGCAGGTCCGGGCCGGGCTCATCTATCGCATCGACCCCGAGCCGCAGCACGATCTCGCCTTCGCTCCCTAGCGAGACTACGTCGAGGCTTCCCTGGGTTTCACCACCACCCTCCGGTGGGCCTAGGACAACGTCCGGCATGTTCTCTTGGCCAAAGCCTGCCCCAGGCCCTGGCAGGAAGCTTACTACTGCCACGGCGAAAGGGATTGGATCTTGGGATGTGCCTGCCTCTCCCTGGCCTGCAGTCCCTCCCTGGTCTGCAGCCCCTCCCTGGCCTGTAGCGTCTGGCGTCGGTTCGATCGGCTGTCCTGCGGCGCCGCTAGTGCTGAAGGAAGGGCCGGGAGAGGTTGGGTCACTTTCCGAGCAAGCGCCCAGGAGTAGAAACAGGAGCAGAAAACGGACAATCGGGAAAAGATAGGGGAGCAAGGTCGACCTCCATGCCGCGAAGCTCGCGCGGCGGGTTGGGGTTCCGGTCGGGCGGCAGGTCTTCTGGCTCCCGGATCGTCCGCACTAGCTCTCCTTCCCGGCGCTTGGTCCAGTGGATGATGAGCAAGGCGTCCCCGGTGACAGCGGCGGCTCCGCGCCGGATTCTCACCGGCTTCCCTGCGAGGCCCTTCCAACGGGAGGGGCCCACTCGACCTACAATCCGCTGGAAACTACCTCAGCCATCGTTCTGGTGCAATGTGAGGCTTCCGGTGCAAGCTCTGGGATTTCAGAAATCTGTTACGCTGGTTCCGTGAAAACAAGCATTGTGACTTGCCTCCAAACAGACCATGGCACCGGAGATGGGATAGCCACCGTACTCGCCGAGAAGCTAGGAGGAACGACACCAGTCCTGGTACTTCTATTTGCTTCACCGGCCAGGGATCTGAAAGCGTTGCTGGCTGGAGTACAGGGGGCTTTCCCCGGAGCGGTGGTTGTGGGAGCCAGTACGGCGGGAGAGTTTACCGAGCAAGGTGACGCGAAAGGATCTGTCTGTGCGCTGGCAGTAGCAGGAGATTTGCGGGTCCATGCAGGGGTAGGCTCCGGTCTCAGGAGCCAGCGGGAGGGGGCACTTGCGCAAGCGCTGGAGGCGATTCCTCCGACCGTCGATGGGTATCCACACCGCACTGCATTGATGCTCTTCGACGCGCTGGCAGGCTATGGTGAGGAAACCGTCCTGCTAGCTGCAGCGCTGCTGGGGGAGGGGGTGAAGATCGCTGGGGGAGCTGCGGGGGATGACCTGCGCATGAAAGCAACACAGGTTGCTTTGGGGGGGGAGGTGTTCTCCGACGCGGTGGTGGTTGCCATGCTGTTCACTCGTAAGCCTCTGGGTCTCGGGGTGTGTCATGGCCACGAACCGATATCTCCTCCACTGCGGGTGACCCGTGCGGAGGGAGCCAGGATCTTCGCGATCGAGGGGCGCCCTGCTTGGGACGTATGGCGGGAGCGGACTCGAGCTATCGCCCGTTCTCGAGGCATGGATGTAGACCGGTTGGAAGACGACGGCGTTGGGGCCTTTCTTCTTCGCTTCGAGGCAGGGCTTGCAGTGGGACCTTCCTACAAAATCCGTGCGCCTCTCCAGTGTGGTGAGGACGGTTCCCTGCTCTTTGCCTCCGAGATCCCCGAGGGGGCCTTGCTTCGGATCACCGAAAGCGTCCCAGAGCGGCAGATCGCTAGTGCTCGGGAAGCAGCTCGGCTGGCGCGGCTCCAGCTCGGTGGTGAAACACCTGCAGGAGCCGTCGTCTTTGACTGCATCTGTCGTAACCTCATCCTAGGAGATCGCTTCAGGGAAGCTATTGTGGCGATGGGTGAGGAGCTGGAGCAGAAGCCTCTCGCCGGTTTCGAAACCTATGGGGAGATCGGGATGGATTCTGGGGAGATGAGTGGTTTCCATAATACCACGACCGTAGTGCTTGCCTTCCCGGAGTGACCCTAGATTATGAACCTATCCGCGACTATCCATCGTACACGTCTTGTGGAGATGCTTGCTTCGTCAGTAGGGGAGGAGAAAAGCAGGGTGTTGGTGGAAGAAGTTCTGGCGGAGGAGGGGCTCAGCGGAAGTAGTCTGCTGACGGAGGCCCAGGCCCGCCAGGCACTGGAGCGGATTGCTCGTCTCGGTGGTATTGCTGCAGTGGCTGCCCGTCTTGCTTCGGCTCGCCTGACGGTTGGGAGAGCACCCGATATGTCGGTCCCTGCCGACTTTGATCTCATTGCCCAGCTCACCCCTGCACTTGGCCGGGAACGAGCTGTTGAGCAAGTGACCGCAGCCTGTCGCCGCCTTGGGTTGGCACCAACTCAGCTTACCCGTGAGCAGGCGGGTCGTGTCCTTGAGGTTCTCAGTGCCGAGGGGGGCCTGGTGGGCGTCACAGCGCGCTTCATGAAGGCTAGGCTGCTGCTCTCCACTTGAGCTTCAGGGGGGGCGGCGTCCAGCAAGGAGATCTTCATAGAGGGCGAAGAGACAGCCAAAATGTCTGGTAACTGATGGGATCTCTGCAGCAGCGGCGGCAGTCCTGGACTGCCACCAGGTCCGGTCGTATTGCAGAACCTCCTCGATGGCATCGGCAACACGCGCAGGGGAGGAGCCCCGAGGATAGCTGGCTCCAGCGCCGAGACGAGCTATATCGAGAGCTGCACCGGAAGCTGGGACCACCACCGGTGTCCCAGAGGCGAGTGCTTCGGCGAGGACGAATCCGAAGGTTTCTGCGTGGCCCCCGTGGACCAGTACATCCGCGCTGGCAAGCAACGATGCATAGCGCTCCCGGTCTCGCTCAAAGCCGAGGAAGGTCACCCAGGGAGCAGAGCGGGCTTGGCGCTCCAAGCGAGGGCGCTCAGGACCATCTCCAAGGATGACCAAGGCTATCGGGCGCCGTCGAGCCAAGATGCGAGAGGCCTCAAGGACTAGCGCAACTCGTTTCTCCCAGGCGAGCCGACAGGCCACGATGAGCAAAGCTGCGCTGGGATGTTGCGCCGAGGCTCCTAGGAGTGTGCGGCGTAGCTCCGGGGAACGGCGCTCCGGGGAGAATCCCTCACGCTGTATCCCGAACACCACTGGGACGACGCGCTCGCAACCATAAAACCGTAGCTCCTCGGCCACTGCCTGGCTAGGAGTGATCGTTGCATCGAAACTCCGAGAAAGCCATCGAGGCCACGCCCCGAGTAGGCTTCCAGCCCGGATACGTACTGCCTC
>JANWXX010000023.1 GCA_025057345.1 Polyangiaceae bacterium
TCTTGAAGCATAGAAGCCGTGATCGGATAAACTTCCCCCGGAGCGTAGCGGAGGAGGAAACTGGGTGCGCATGGCTGGCCAGCAAGCTGATGTGTCCTAGAAGACCTCGGCGAGGGCTGTCCTCTGGGTGCTCGGTTTTGCCAAAACCGTCGAGGTTGGGTGCCGGGATTGCGTACATCGATGCCAGCTTCGGGTTAACAAAGGTGGTTCGGGTGGTGAAAAGGTCTCGGTAGTCCGCGTCGAGCTCAAAGACGAAGTGCTCGAACAGTCGTAGCGTCTCCTCCCGGGCGGCGGGGCCCACCTCGGGGCTGTAGTAGGTGAAGATCGTTGGATCTTTCGACAGATGCGACAGCTCGCTCAACCCCAAGTACTCATGGAAGAAGTTCCGCGCCCCTTCCCGAGCCTGGGGAGCCGCTAGCAATCGTTCGGCTTGTTGTCTCAAACCTGCTTCTTCTACCAGAGAGCCCGCCTGTGCTGCATCCAGCAGCTCGTCGTCCGGGGTTCGATTCCACAAGAAGAAGCTTAGCCTCGATGCCATCTCGTAGGAGGTGTACCGACGCTTGCCTGGGTTGTTCGGATCCGCCTCCCCTTCTGCTGTACGGTAGAGGAAGTTGGGTGACTGCAGGAGCGCTGCCACCCCATACTGAAGCCCCTCAAAGAAGTCGTTCAAGGTCGCTGCCGCCTGGTGGCTTATCCCCACCAGCGTATCCAGCTCCTCACTCGTCAGTGGGCGACGCCACACCTTCCGCCCCAGTGCTTCCAAGGTACTTCGGGCGCATCCATCATCGGTGATGCTTGTGGGCTTGCAACTTACCAGCCGGTCGCGTCGCTCTACAGCAAGCGCTTGCTTAGCAATGGCGTAGGCAGCCTTCTCATACTGCTCGATCCCTCGGGCAGAGATCGTCGAGTAGGAGGCGCCCACGGAGATGAACCCACCCTGCGCCTGGTCCGGTTCCAAGGCTGTTGGGATTACGATGTCGTTACCTAGGATGGCCTGGATGCTATTCCGATATTGGGCCACACTCAGCCGCTGCGATCCGGTCTGTGCTGGGATTGCAGGGAGTTCAGGAGGTGGTATCGCAGCAGGAGCGGACAAAGTGTCATCAGAGCCACATCCGAGCCAGCTAGCTACCAGCCACAACAGGCCAGGGAGGAGAACGAAGGTAGGCTTCTTCACGGAGGAGGCTCCTTGTGGCGCAAGGTGATTCTACCTGAGATGGATGTCTTGCCACTGAGAAGATGAGCGGTCTTCTCCTGTGGGTCGTTGAGTACGTATGTTCGGGCGTGGGCTAGTGCGTGGATACTCACCAGCTGAAGCCCCTCCTCGTCCTCGTAATCGCTGCAACCCCCCAGCATGGGGTAGGGATACGGTGGCCCAGAGCTCGTCAGCACCTACCGGGTCGCCGGTCGCCGTCTGGAATTGCACCGGGCGCCTCACTTCATTGAGCCCTACCCCAAACCAATCCGTGGGTGCCCCCGCCACTGGTACCCCTGCCACCACCCGCGGATCGCTCAGATCTCCCTCAAAGACCGCTATCTCCTCGGGAGCACAGGGCTCGCTGAATTTCCCCGGTTGAGCGCGAAATTCCTCGATCTTCTTCCTATCGTAGCGTGCCCCCAGGATTGCCCAGGTGGTGTTGGTACCAAAGCTGTGGCCACTCATCGAAACCGCCTTGGTCCGGAGCTTCCCTACCAGCGGGTTTCCTCCGGGGAGTGCTTCCAGTGCGTCCAGGCATCTGCAAGGTGAGGAAACCTGGCACCACGAACATCCAGCAAGGCTTCACCTCCCCACATTAACCCGAAGCCAGGAACAGGTGCTTTTGGAAAACGTGATGCAATGCGATCCCCGAGGCGGTTGCCACGTTGAGCGAGTCGAAGCCCGGTGCCATGGGGATACGGACCTGGTGGTCGGCTCCAGCTAGGGCTGCTTCACTCAGCCCCGGCCCCTCCGCTCCCAGCAAGAGGGCGACTCGCTCCGGCAGTACTGTCAGGTCGCTCAGTGCCAAGGCTTCCGTCGACGGTGTCAGCGCAAAGATCGAGAAACCAGCACCCCGGAGCGCAGCCATCTGCTGCGCTATCCCGTCGCACCGGGCGAAGGGGACGAAAAGGGATGCTCCCACCGACACGCGGATCGCCTTCCGGTAGAGCGGATCGCAGCTCACCGCATCCAGCAAGACTGCATCCACTCCAAAAGCGGCGCAATTGCGGAAGATCCCACCTACGTTGTCGTGGTTCACCACACCCTCCAGCACCACCACGCGCCGCGGCCCTGGACCTAGCGAAGCCAGCAGCGCGACGGGGTCGAGAGGTACCCCAACCTGGCAGGAGGCCAGCACCCCCCGGTGGATCGGGAAGCCGACCACCCTTTCCATCAGGGGCTGAGGTACTACGTACACCAAGGTTTCCTCCGGCAAGGTGGCGAGGAGCGGAGCCAGTGCCACGGCCCTCGGCCTTGCCAACAGCAACGAGCGGATCGAAAACCGCCCCCGCGCCAGCAGAACCCGTAGCACCACCTCGCCTTCTGCCAGCAAGATCCCCAAGCGTCGGAGCCGATCGGCCTCCCGTACATCGCGGTAATCGTCCAGGCGGGGGTCATCGAGGCGCTCGATCGAGAGACACGGCATGGGGGTCAGGGGCGGCGGCGGGGAGGAGGTACGGTGCCGGCTTTGAGGGCATCCAGGGCTTTGAGCACCGAAGCTACGCCCTCGGCCATTCGCTTGAAATCGGGGCCGGGACGAAGCAATACCTCTCGCTGGTCATAGAGTTCGGGGGGGAGTTCTTGGAGAAAGCGGCTGGGGGTGCGTGCCACCGGCTTCCCCCGGGAGGATCGGTACTTGCAGCGGCTTATCCAGAGCTTCTCTCGGGCGCGGGTAATGGCGACATAGAAGAGGCGACGCTCCTCCTCGATGTCCTGATCGGTAGCGGCCGTGGCTCGGGGATCGGTGGTGCGAGTGTGGGGCAAGAAGCCCTCCTCGACCCCGATGATCAAGACGAAGCGCCACTCCAGGCCCTTGGCGCCGTGCATGGTGCAGAGGGTGACAACGCGCCGGGTATCCTCATCGTCCTCGCTAAGTTGGAGGGTCAGCATCCGGAGGTAGTCGCTCACCCTCTGGAGGTCGGAAGGTCCGCGCTCATCCCGGCGCTTCAACAAATGGATCAGGGACTCGACGTTGCGCCAGCGGCGGGCGAAGGCCTCACCAGGGCTGGCTGCCATCAGATCCTCCTTGAGTCCGATACGGCGAGCCACTTCCTCGGCGACCTGATGGCATGGAGTCCCCCGCTCCAAGAGCTGCCTCGCGCGAGTGACTACTTGTTCGAACTGGCGGCAGCCCTCCACGGCAGCAGCACTTAGGGCGTCGATGTCGTCCGCTCGCTCGATCGCCTGCCACAAGGTCAGATCTCTAGAGAGGGCATAGTTGCTAAGATGTTGAAGGGAGGCCTCGCCTACCCCACGAGCGGGATAGTTGAGTACGCGGCGCACACTGATCTCGTCGTCCGGGGCTAGCGCTACTCGCAAGTAAGCGAGGAGATCCTTGACTTCTTTGCGCTCGTAGAACTTTTGCCCTCCAAGGATCCTGTGGGGGATTCCTGCCTCCTTCAGCGCAAGCTCCACGGGCTCTGCCTGGCCGTTGGAGCGGTAGAGTACTGCGATCTCATCGTGAGTCAGGGAAGGATCTGCAGCAGTGGCGCGCTGGATTTGATCCACGACGAAGTGCGCCTCAATCTCCGGGTCTAGACATACGGCCACCTCGACCCGGGGGCCCTGGTCGCGGGTGGCTTTGAGCACCTTGCCGAA
Organism: Polyangiaceae bacterium; assembly: GCA_025057345.1. Classification (GTDB taxonomy): domain Bacteria; phylum Myxococcota_A; class Polyangia; order Polyangiales; family Polyangiaceae; genus JANWXX01. The sequence continues at coordinate 3,797 of JANWXX010000023.1, forward strand.
GCGCTTGCCACGACTTCCGGCGAGAACTGCATTAGCCACCGCAAGAATGGATGCTGAAGAACGATAGTTCTCCTCCAGCTTGACGACCCGGGCACCAGGGAAATGCTCGGTGAAGCGGAGGATGTTGGTGATGTCGGCGCCTCGCCAAGCGTAGATCGACTGGTCATCGTCGCCGACTACGGCCACATTGCCCCACTCACCGGAAAGCAACCGCACCAGCTCAAGTTGGGCAGCATTGGTATCCTGGTACTCGTCTACCATCAAGTAGCGGATCTTCCGCTGCCATCGTTGCCTGACATCGTCTCGCCGTCGGAGTAGCTCCACCGCCTCGGTTACCAGGTCATCGAAATCGAAGGCATGGAATGCCCGCAGCGCAGTCTGGTACCGAGGGAAGATCTCCCGAGCGATCTCATCGTACTCATCGTGGGGACGGGAACGCCAGCTTTCTTGGGTTTCAAAGGCATTCTTCGCTAGGCTGATTCGGGCCAGGATAGCACTGACGTCGAAGCGCTTTCCCGCGTCGATGAATCTGAGGATCTCCCGGATCGTCGAAATGCAATCGGCTTGGTCGTAGACCGTGAAGCCACCACTGCGGAGCCCCAGCGCAGCAGCCTCGGTGCTTAGTAGTTCCAGGCCAAAGCTATGAAAGGTCATCACCCTTATCTCGCGGGCTGCGCGTGGACCAACCAGATAGGCCACTCGCTCGCGCATCTCCGCTGCAGCTTTGTTGGTGAAGGTGACTGCCAACAGAGAGGATGGAGCAACACCAGAGCGGATCAGCCGTGCGATCCTCCGAGTAACGACCCGGGTTTTGCCCGAGCCAGCCCCAGCGAGTACCAGCATCGGTCCTTCGTCGTGGAGCACAGCTTCTCGCTGGGAAGGGTTGAGGTCAGACAGATCCTGGACACTCGTGAGCTGGACGGACATGCAGCGGCGCTTGCTTAGCACACCCCGGGGGCCTGAACGTTGAGCATGAATGTGCTCTTCTGGAGCTAAGCAGTGGCCAGGCGCAACAAAGGGCTGACCTGAGGATGGATTTGGCGTAATTTCTTGCAAGTTCATGCCATGCCTTTCCTTGTTCTGGTCGCTCCTGATCATGCTGTGCTTGGCGGGTTGCTCCACATTCTCGGATGCAGAGGTTTCGGGTGGGTCAGGTGGAGTTGTGGCGGGAAGCATTGCGGGAACAGGAAGTGTCGGTATGGCAGGAACGGCTGCGAGTGCCTCAGGCGATGGCGGCACGACGGGGGGTGGTGTAGCTGCAAGCGGAGGCAATCTATCAGGTAATGTAGCCGGAGAAGGGGGCGGGGGGGCTGGGGGTGAAAGCGGGCAGGGCGGTTCGTCCGGAGCAGGAGGTATGGAGGGAGCTTGCTGCACCCCCTCATCGAAGGGAGGATGCGAGGAGCCTGCTATCGCCCAGTGCGTCTGCAAGGTCGATTCGTCCTGCTGCGAAGTCCGCTGGGATTTCCATTGTACGAGACTGGTGGGGGAGATGAACTGCGGTTCCCCCTGCTCTGCCCCTCTCTCCTGTGGGGATCCCCCGGAGAATGCAACTTGTGGGCAGGCGACCCCTCTTGCCAAGGGGGGTACCCCTGTCCAGGGGAAGACCGCCGGCACGGGCACTACCGGAGGCCTCTGCGGAGGCCATTTGGCTCCAGAAGTATGGTATTCCTATACCCTAGAGCAAACAGCTCTCTTGGATATTTCCGTGACAACTTCCTTTGGTCTTGGAGTAGGCTGCGAGCCCACACTGCGCCCAGTGATTTACCTCAGGGACGGCTGTGGTAGCAGCGCGAAGGAGATCGGCTGCAATGAGTATGAACTCCACACCGACAAGCTACCACCGGGGACGTACTACCTGGCGGTAGACGGACGCAACGGGGATGCTGGCGATTTCTCCCTGGAGGTCAAGGAAGCCTCTCCTTGCACCGGCGACGTGGACTGTCAGGGGTCGCCAGCAGCACCGGCATGCGATCTGAATAGGGGTCGATGCGTCCGCTGTACAAGCGATGTGCATTGTACGAGCTCCTTCGCACCGGCCTGCAATGCGGTGGCGCAGCAGTGTGTGGCCTGCGTTGTAGACGCCCATTGTAAGGATCCTGCAAAGCCCCGGTGCAACTCCGACAAGAAGATATGCGTGGCTTGCCTGAGTAACCAAGACTGTAAGGATCCTCTGCAGCCGTTCTGCAATCTCAAGGAGAACAACTGCTCCTCCTGCCTAGAAGACAAGGACTGCAAGGATCCGACAAAACCTGCCTGCAATCTGCCCACCGGCTCTTGTGTCCAGCAGGGCAACTGCTGCGAGGTCACCCCCCAGATCGCTGGTTGTGCGGATGATTCCATTGAGGCATGCGTCTGCGCAAAAGACCCGTTCTGTTGTGAGTTTGCTTGGGATATGATCTGTGCCGGGGAGGTGGAGGCCTTGGGTTGTAGCCTCTGCGGTCCGGTCTGCATGCAGTCGGCGGATTGTAAGGATCCGGCTCGTCCAGTATGTGTCCCTAGCGCGGGGAAATGCGCTGAATGTGCGGGGGACGCTCATTGCAAGGATCCGGCAAAGCCCTCGTGCAAGCCTGGCTCGTTTCGGTGCACTGAGTGTGTCGGGGATGCTGGCTGCAAGACCGATCCGGCAAGGCCTCGATGTGCCCTCGATCAAGGAACCTGCGTGGCCTGCCTCAGCGATGCAGACTGCAAAGATCCCAAAAATCCCTTCTGCTCCCCTGCAGGAAGCTGTGTTGCTTGCCTCAGCGATGACGACTGCTTCTCCTGGGTTGCCCGCCTGCGACCCGGTGACCTGGACCTGCGTGCCTTGCCTCTCCGACTTGTACTGTTCCGACCCGGCGAAACCCGCCTGCAATGTGACCAAGAAAGTCTGTGTCCAACAGGGAGATTGCTGTGAAGCAACGCCGGAGATCCCTGGCTGCGCCAGTTCTCAAATCCGGAACTGCGTCTGCGCCGCCGCTTCCCAATGTTGCCAGGAGGAGTGGTCTACCGAGTGCGTTGGGCTGGTCGAGACTCTCGGGTGTGGTGTATGCGGTCCCAGCTGCACGACGAACCAAGACTGCAAGGATCCAGCACGCCCTGCTTGTGTTCCTGGTATCAACAGGTGCGCTGCCTGTGCGGGCGATGGCGACTGCAAGGATCCCAAGAAACCCTCCTGCAACCCGGGAGTTTTCCGTTGCGTCGCGCCCTGCTGTACTGTTTCCTCCAAGCCTGGCTGCACAGCAAGCGAAGGCATCAAGGCATGCGTTTGTGCAAAAGACCCGTTCTGCTGTGAGACGGCTTGGGACAGCTTCTGTGTCAGCGAGGTAGTTTCCCTGGGCTGCGGTACATGTCCCTAAGGCTCTTCCCCTGGATGTCGAGGCTCCTGTGACCTCCCCCCCTGATCCCCCGGTCGCCTTCCGGCTTCGGCGCCCCTATACCAACGAGGAAGAATTCCTTGCTCATGAGGGAGAAGTGGTTTCCCGTACAGGAATGACGCTCGTGGGGGCGGCTTACCGACCTTCCGGTGTCATTGTCCGCTTCGAGGTCGCCCTTTGGGACGGAACCCCTCTGTTCCGCGGTGAAGGGAAGGTCCAAGGGCACCGTACTGCAGCCGAGGGGGGGAAGCTTCCGGGCCTCGACATCCGCTTCCTCCGGCTGGACGCCCGGGGGAAATCCCTGATCGATCGAATCCTCCGGTCCCGGCAGGGCCGTCCCTCGGGGGAGGTGCCCGATCGGCTCGCCACTCCGATCCCGTCGCTGCTCCCTCCCGCCTCGGTGTCGTTGCCACCTGCATCGCCATCGTCCGCGCCGGTTCTCCTCGCCGAGCCCACGGTTCCGGCGCCTCCGGTCGAGCTTGCCCCCTCTGGGGCCTCTCCCCCTTCCGATCCCTCCCCGGACACCGAGCGTGGGGGCACGCCGGAGCCAGCTCCCGAGTTGGAGCCGACGAGCCTGTTGGCCACGCCGCTTCAGCCAGAGGCCCAGGAGGCACCCCGGGGACTTGCGGCGCTCCGGGCTCGGAGAGTCCACGAGGTGGCAGCTCCGGAGGGACGAGATACCTTGCTTTCCAGGCTGAGAGCCCATGGAATGCACTGATCTCCGATGGGGTCAAGAGAAAAAAATTTGGCAGAACAGGGGGCGGTGAGCTATGGGAGATGCTCGCGGCAGGGTCGCTGCGGGCGAGGTGACGGGCGCTTTGATCAGCGAAGAAACCATCCGGCTGGTGCGAGAGCGAACGGACATCCAGGCCGTCGTCAGTGAAACCGTGAAGTTGACGAGGCGAGGACGCTCCTGGGTAGGCCTTTGCCCCTTTCACAAAGAACGTTCCCCAAGCTTCCACGTGACTCCCGAGCGGGGCATCTTCCATTGCTTCGGGTGCGGCGAGCATGGCAATGCCTTCGATTTCTTGATGAAGACGGAGGGGCTTTCCTTTCCAGAGGCGGTCCACCGACTCGCCGAGCGCGCTGGGATCGAGATCGAGAAAGATCGCTCCCCTGCCACTCGTCGGGAAGAGGAGGCAGCCCGCAAACTCCGGGATGATCTCTATGCCATCCTTGCGCTGGCTGCTTCCTACTATGAGCGCATGCTGACGGAGCATCCTCACGGGCGCCTCGCCCTCGACGAACTAGCCCGGCGCCGCCTGGTTCCCACCTCTCCGACCGATACCATCGCCACGGCACTCCAGAGCTTCCGGGTCGGATATGCCCCGGCCGAATGGGCAGGGCTGGCAGCCTTCCTTCGGCAACAGGGCGCTTCACCTAGCACTGCCGAGCAAGCAGGTCTGCTGCTGCCGCGGTCCGCGGGGGGGGGGTTCTACGATCGCTTCCGTAACCGATTGATGTTCGCAGTGATGGACCTGCAAGGGAGGGTGGTAGGCTTCAGTGGGCGCATCCTTCCGGACCCGCAGACGGGGATCATCGACAAGGAGAGCGGTAAGTACATCAACAGCCCGGAGACGCCTGTGTACCGGAAGGGAGAGCTGGTCTTTGGTCTGTTCCAGGCGAGGCAGGCGATCCGGCAGGCAGAGCAGGCTGTGCTGGTGGAGGGGAACTTCGATGTGGTGTCGCTCCATGCCCGGGGCATCCGCAACGTGGTGGCCCCTCTGGGGACTGCCTTCACCGCCGAGCAGGCGATGGCGATCAAACGCTTCGCCCCAGAAGTGGTCCTGCTGTTCGATGGGGACGCGGCGGGGCGGAAGGCAGTGAGGGCAGCACGAGAGCCCTGCAAGAAGGCAGGGCTCGTAGCCAGGGCAGCGACGCTGCCGGAGGGGGTTGACCCGGACGCATTGAGTCGGGAGCGGGGGCCGGAGGCGGTAAGGGCGGTGATTCAGGCTTCCCGCGGATTGCTGGAGCACCTGGTGGCTGCCTGTTTGAACGAGCGCTTCACCTCCGCCAGTGCCGAGGAGCGCGCTGAGCGGGTGCGGGAGGTGGTCGCCCTGATCAATGGGGAGGATGACCCGGCGGTGAGGGCCATGGTCCAGCAGTTCGCGGACGATGTGGCCCGACTATTGGTTCAGCGGGATGAATTTCTCGGTAAGGTGGATGCCACCACCTTCCGGGCGCTGGTTCGCGCAGTCCGAGCGGGGGTTGCCCGTCCTGAAGTCGCCCCCTCGCCCCCGCGAGGGGAGGTCCCTCGGGATCCGGTCACCGACGAGGTGCTGGGGATACTCCTTGATTTCCCATCCCTATTGAATGACATCGAGGAAACCGACTGGTCCTGCCTCCGTGGCGATGCAGCGCTTGTGGTCGCCGTCTTGCAAGAACATGATCCAGAGCAGGACGCGGAAAAATTCCTTGCAAACCTCCCAACTTCGTTCCAGTCATTCGCGCTCCAACGCTTGGCCGCCCCCGTGTATTCCGATCTCTCGACTGCCCGATCTCAGCTCGAAGCCAACCTGAAGAAACTTAAGGTTCGCTCCATTGAGCAGGAGCGCGTCTCTCTAAAAAAGGAAGTGGTCCGGGCTGGTCAGCTGGGCGATCAGGAGGCCGAGATGGCCTCCTTGCGAGAGATCGAGGAGTGCTTTCGGCAGCGGATGCAGCTCCGGTCCAGAAGGGCAGGAGGGGCCGCAAGGCGGTAGGCTTGAGGTTTCTGGCAGGGTCGACGGTGTAACCAATCACTTGGATGAGAGAGAAGGCAGATGGCAGTTCGTCCGAACAAAGCTGGCGGGAGTAGCGGAGCCCCGGGCTCCCAGGGGGGCAAGGGGTCTTCCGGCACCAAGAGCAAGGAAACCAAAGAATCCCCCTCGCTGCTCAATGACAGCAAGCCCAAAGGGTTCATCACCTACGACGAGGTGAGTGACGCCCTGCCTCACGACCTGTCCGCCGCCGATCAGCTCGACGACATGATCGGGGTTGGCGACGATGACATCGAGATCGTCGACAACACAACTCAGGTCAAGATCGCGCCCAAACGCATCGCTGAGGAGGAGGCCCAGGAGCACAAGAAGATGCCCCTCCGGGGAGATGAGACCGGCGACGACATCGACGGTCTGTACTCCAAGTCCAACGACCCGGTGCGGATGTACCTCCGCAAGATGGGGACGGTTTCGCTGCTGACCCGAGAGGGAGAAGTCGAGATCGCCAAGCGTATCGAGGAGGGCGAGCAAAAGGTTCTTTCCTCCATCTTGTCCTCTCCGATCGCCGTCCGCGAAATCATCGAGATCGGAGAGAAGCTCAAGAAGCACAAGATCCGGGTCAAGGACATCATCCGCGACGCAGAGGAAACAGACGACGGGCAGCACTTCGATGAAGAGGAGGCAGATCGCCGCATCATCCGTCTCATCGACAAGGTCAAGACCCGTAACAAAAAGATCGAGGATCTCCGTGAAGAACTTCGGGAGGCTACAGGCCCTCGTCGTCGCCAGATTCAGGAAGAAATCGAAACCACCCACGGCGAGATGGTCAACCTCCTGGGGGAGATGCGCCTCAACAAAAAGACCATCGATCGCATCGTTAGTGTTCTCAAGAAGCTCATTGAGCGGGTCGAGAAGGCAGAATCCCAGGCTATCGAGCTGGAGCGCCGTACCGGTCTCCCCAAGGAAGAGATCAAGCGGGCGCTCCGCGAGTCCAAGGGCGATCCTCGCAAGGAGCGGGCCCTCGCTCGCAAGCTGGGCATCGACCGGGGGGAGCTTGCAGACGCCGACGAGGCGCTGAAATCGACTCAGAAGGGCCTCAAAAAACTAGAGGAAGAACTCCAGCTCGATATCAGCGAAATCCGAGAGACTTATCGGACCATCCGCGAGGGCGAGCGTCAGGCGGACAAGGCCAAGGCCGAGCTGGTCGAGGCCAACCTACGCCTCGTTGTCTCCATCGCCAAAAAATACACCAACCGCGGCCTCCAGTTCCTCGACTTGATTCAGGAAGGGAACATTGGTCTGATGAAGGCCGTCGAGAAATTCGAGTACAAGCGGGGCTACAAGTTCTCCACGTACGCCACCTGGTGGATTCGCCAAGCTATCACTCGCGCCATCGCGGACCAAGCCCGCACCATCCGTATCCCGGTCCATATGATCGAAACGATCAACAAGCTGGTTCGCACCTCTCGCTACCTCGTTCAGGAGTATGGCCGCGAGCCCACCCCAGAGGAGATCGCCGAGAAAATGGAGCTACCTCTCGATAAGGTGCGGAAAGTCCTCAAGATTGCCAAGGAACCCATCAGCCTGGAAACCCCCATCGGCGAGGAGGAAGACTCCCATCTCGGCGACTTCATCGAGGACAAAAGTGTCGTCTCTCCCAGCGATGCCGTCATCAACATGAATCTTTCCGAGCAGACCCGGAAGGTTCTCAAGACCCTCACTCCTCGCGAGGAGAAAGTCCTTCGTATGCGCTTCGGTATCGGTGAAAAGAGCGATCATACCCTCGAAGAAGTCGGTCAAGATTTCGAGGTCACCCGAGAACGCATCCGTCAGATCGAAGCCAAAGCGCTTCGAAAACTTCGTCACCCCTCCCGCAGCAAGCAGCTCAAAAGCTTCATGGAGTAACCTGACCCGAGGGAGATCCACCCCCCCTCATGCGCCTTCTCCTCACCGGCCTCGGTCTCACCTCTGCCCTTGGAGATGGCGCTGCCTATGTCTTCGAGCGCCTCTGTTCCGGTGACTGTGCCCTCGCCCCCGTCACCCTCTTTGACACCTCCGCCCAGCGCTGCACCCTAGGGGCTCAGCTCCGCCACCTTAAGCCTGAATACCTCGTGCCCTTTGGCGAGGCGTGGCGCTGGTCGCGCACCGACGCCATGGCGCTCTTGGCGGCACGAGAGGCGCTCCTCCAGGCTCATCTCAACCCAAGGCAGATACCCACGGCCCTCATCCTTGCTGGTTCCACGGCAGGTATGTTTGAAGGAGAACCCCTGCTGGCCTCCTTCTGTCGTGATCCGGCTTTGCTCGCCCCGGACCCTCGTCTCGTCTGCCACCCCCTCTCTTCTACGGCGGATCGACTCCGCGAGGCCCTGGGCCTCGGCCCTACCCGAACCCTCTGTTGTGCCTGCGCCGGCGGCTCCACGGCCATCCTGCTTGGTGCCCTCTGGCTCCGGCTGGGGCGTGTCGAGCGTGTCCTCGTCGGTGCCTCCGAGGGCCTCTGTCGCCTCACATTTGCTGGCTTCAATGCCCTCTCCATCACCGATCCTGAGGGGTGTCGCCCTTTCGACCGCCGTCGCCGCGGAATCAACCTAGGGGAAGGGGCCGCGTTCCTGGTCCTGGAAACCGAGGCTTCCGCTCGCGCACGGGGTGCCTCGCCACTGGCAGAGCTGGCCGGGTGGGCGAGTGGAGCTGAGGCAACTCACATCATCCAGCCGGAGGAGGACGGAAGCACCATCCTCTCACTGTTGCAAAGCGCCCTTACGCAGGCAGGATTGACTCCAGGAGAGATCGACTGGATTAGTGCCCATGGTACCGGGACACCTCGCAACGATCTCGCCGAGGCTACCGCCCTCCAGCGGTTCTTCGGTAATCCTGGCCCCCTCGTTTCCTCCCATAAGGGCCAGCTTGGCCATACTCTCTCCTCGGCAGGAGCTGTCGGTGCGGTGCTGGCAGCGCTGGCAATCCAGCAGGGGAGGGTACCTCCTACCGGGGGGCTCCAGGAGCCGGATGAGGCATGTCGTATTCGTTTGACTACCAACTTGTCGGGAGCAACGAAAGGGGAGGTCCGCGCGGCGGTAGTGAATGCGTTCGGTTTTGGTGGGCTGGATACGATTTTGGTGCTACGAGCCGCTGGGTACGGGGAGAACCCATCTGCTCAGGAACCACCTCCCGTGGTGTTGACAGAAGCGCTGGAGTTCCGCCCCCGGGAGGGAGAGGGACAGATCCGCTGGGAGGAGGTGAGCCCGCTAGAGGAGAGTAAGGCGAGGCGGTTCCAGAGGGCCGAGAGGGTGGTTACCGGCGCGATGGTCGCGGTGCTACGGGGAGGACGTGCAGGGAGGGTAGGGGTAGCGGTGGGGAGTGCTTTCGGTGGAGTAACGTCTTGTATGGAGCTTCTGGCGCGGATCGAGGCGGCAGGGGGCAGATGCACGGCGCCTCTGCTGTTCCCCGGACAGGTTCCTTCATCGCCAGCGGCGAGCGCAGCGATTTATGCGGGGCTTCGAGGTCCGGTGGTGGCAACAGCGGATCTGGGTCTCTCCGGGGAGATGGCGCTGTTCACGGCGGTCGAGCTGGTGGCTGCTGGGGAAGCAGATGGAATGGTGGTGGTGGCGTTTGCCGAGGGATCGAGGCTGGTGGGGGAGGTCTTCGATCCGCTTTTCCTTGGTACACCGAGGGGGGCTGCTGAGGAGGGGGCGGTAGCCTTCCTGGTGGAATCGGGGCTTATCGCTCAGAAGCGAGGAGCACGGGTACTAGCGCGAGTGCTGGCCCACGAGCATGGTACGGGCATACCCCGAAGGTTGGGGGTGCCGGAGGAGGGAGATCGGGTGCTTGTGGCAGGGTTGCGGGAGGAGTACGTAGCGCTGATCGAGGCTCTAGGCTGGGCAGGGGCTCCGGTGCAGCGTTCTAGCCGGGCGGGGTCGAGCGAGGTGGCGGGGGCCCAAGCGGCTGCGGAGGCCGCGCATCAGGTAGCGGAGGAGGGGGGACGGCGGCTGGTGGTAGGGCGAGGACCGGGCCGGTGGAGTGCACTGCTCCTGGGGCCGGCTCAATCGTAGTATTCGTGGCCGAGATGGGTGATAAGATCCTCGCCCATCATCCAGCGTAGAGTGTTTTTGAGCTTCATCGATTGGATGAAGAGGTCATGCTCCGGGTAGAGCTGGGGGGCAGTCATGGGGCTCTTGAAGTAGAAGCTGAGCCACTCCTGAATCCCGGAGAAGCCTGCTCGCTTGGCGAGATCAAGGAAGAGCGCAAGGTCAAGGACGATAGGGGCCGCAAGGATGGAGTCGCGGCAAAGAAAGTCGACCTTGATTTGCATAGGGTAGCCGAGCCAGCCGAAGATATCGAGGTTGTCCCAGCCTTCTTTGGCATCGCCGCGGGGGGGATAGTACTCAATACGGACCTTGTGGTAGAGGTCGCCGTAGAGGTCAGGGTTCGTTTTCGGGGCGAGGATGGTTTCCAGGACACCGAGCTTGGATACTTCCTTGGTTTTGAAGTTATCCGGGTCATCGAGAACCTCTCCGTCCCGATTGCCGAGGATGTTGGTGGAGAACCAACCGTGCAGGCCGAGGAGCCTGGCCTTGAGCCCTGGGGCGAGGATGGTCTTCATCAGCGTCTGGCCAGTCTTGAAATCTTTGCCGGCAAGGGGCACTCCGCGCTTCTTCGCTAGCTCTTGAATCGCAGGGAAGTCGACGCTCAGGTTGGGGGCACCGTTGGCGTAGGGGATACCCTCAAGAACGCAAGCCCAGGCGTAGAGTTGGGAGGGAGAGATGTTGGGGTGGCTTTCGAGAAGGCCCTTCTCGAAGGCCTGGATGGTTTCATGGACCTCGCTCGCGGCCTGGTAAATCTCTGTGGAGCCGCACCAGACAGCGACGGCGCGGTTGCAATCATTCTCCTTGAGAAAGGTCCGGATGTCTTGGCGAAGCTCCTCGACCAGCGCGGCTTTGTTGGTTGCCTGCTTGACGTGGGTTCCATGGAGGCGCTTGACGTACTCAGGGAAGAAGGCGCCTTTCATGGGGACGATACGACGAAGCTCGTCGGCGATCGGGTCCAGGTGGCGCCGCTCCAGTACCTCCGCTTGGAGCGCCGTTTCGTAGGCATTCTCCGGGAAGATATCCCAGCCACCGAAGACAAGATCCCCGAGAGGAGCAAGATCGACGAAGTCCTTGATCAAAGGGACGCGGTTGTCAGTGCGCTTGCCTAGGCGAATGGTCCCCATCTGAGTAAGGGAGCCGATGGGTTTGGCGAGCCCCTTGCGCACTAGCAGACAGCCGGCGATAAAAGTGGTGGCGACGGCGCCGAGGCCGGGGAGGAGGATGCCCAACTTGCCCTGATGCCTGGCGATGCTGTTTGGTTGCTTCACAGAGAGAACCTCATGCTTGAGGAAGGAGTGCCCGGAAGGTGGGCGGGTTTATCATGCTCGGGTAGCAAAGACGATAGGATGCAACAAGGGGGCCGACCGTGAAGCAGGGTTGCCAGTGAGGGCTGGCCTGCAAGACGGAGTCGTGCAAGGGGGCTGCCATGGGCTTCTGGGATGCTTATCGGTCGTCGCTGAAATCTCCCGAAGTGGAAGAGCCGGTGGATTATTGGCTGCACCGACCGCTGGGCTATGTGGTGGCTAGGCTGAGCTATCCGACTCCGTTGTCGCCCAATGCAATCACCGTTGGGGCCATTCTCCTCGGGTGGACTGCAGCAGCCTGCCTTTGGCTCGACTTCCCTTATCACATGCAGGTGGGGGCGCTGCTCATCCTGGCCAGCACAGTCTTTGATTGCGCTGACGGGCAGCTGGCTCGCATGCGCAAGAGTTCGTCCGTATTGGGTCGTATGCTGGACGGCGCTGCGGACGGGCTGGTGCTGCTAGGAGTCGTTCCGGCCACGGCCTACCGGATATGGCTCCGATACCAAGATCCACCGTGGTTCGGGTACATGGTCATCGGGTTCACAATTCTGACGGTAGTCACCTCTGGATGGCACACCTTGGTGTACGACTACTACAAGAATGTCTGGATGCACTTTACCTCCGATGGCTACAAGGAGGCGGAGACGCATGCGATCATCAAGGCGCGCCACGAGCAGGTCGCTCCTACTCTCAACCCGGTGATCCGTTTTGCCTCCCAGCTCTACGTTTTCCATTCGAAAACCCAGGAGGATGTACTCCGGGCTTTCGATCCGGCGATCTCCCTGGACAAGCTCCCTCCCCGTACCCCTGAGACCGAGGCCGTCTACCGGTTTCACCAAGCGCGTCCCTGGGCGTTGAACCGTGCTCTCTTTGGCGTCGGTTCGCTGATGATAGGGCTTACCCTGAGCAACGCACTCGATCGAGCTGACCTCTACTTGCTGTTTCGGTTGGTGATTCTCAACTTGCTTTTCTTTGCGGTGCTCCGCCCCATGCAACGCCGTGCTACCCAAGCTACCTTCACTGCTTGGGGTGATCTCAAAAGCTCCGCGGAGTGAGTGACAACGAAGCTACGGGAGGGTAAACAGGTGGGTCATGGCAGCGGCGACCCCCGTAGGGGTGATCCTAGTGGCGGGCGTTGGCTCGCGGCTTCGACCCTTGACCAACGATCGGCCTAAGGCCTTGGTGGATATCGGGGGAGAAACGATATTGAACCGGGCCGTTCGGCTGCTCTTGGAGGCAGGGGTGAGCGAGCTGGTGCTGGCCACCGGTTACCAGGAGGATGCGGTGCGGGCGGCGATGCGCGGCTGTCCCATCCCGGTGCACTATTGTCGCAACGAGGCCTTCGAACGGACACAAAACAGTGTGTCTCTCTGGCTCTGCCGAGAAGCCATCGCAGGACGCCCTTTCTTCAAGCTGGATGGCGATTTGCTCTTCCGTCCTGAGGCCCTGCGACGGCTGGATCAAGCCCCTCCCGGTCTTGCTGTTGCGATAGATTTCCGTGCAGGGCTTGGTGCTGAAGAGATGAAGGTGATCGCTTGCAATGGGCGCGTCCTCCATCTTGGCAAGCACCTGGATCCAGCGGCATCTTCCGGTGAATCGATTGGCCTGGAGCGTGTCAACGGCGTCGCGGTGTTGCATCTCTTTCACGCTCTGGAGGAGGCCATCTGCTCCGGGGAAACCTCCCTCTACTACGAAGACGTTTACGCACGCCTTCCGGCCAAGGGGGTTGACCTATGGGCCGTCAATGTCAGCGATCTAGGCTGGTACGAAGTCGATACTCTGGAGGATCTGAACGCTGCCCAAGCTCAGATCGCTGCCTGGGGTTGAGAGAGAACTTCCTCACGACGTTCGGGAGAAGGGCGCGTAGCTTCCTTCGCAGATCCGCATGGCCTGACGGTTGCCTGACTCCCTAGCGTAGGAACGATCCTTCCTTATCCACTCAATCCAGGGTTCCTGATCACAAAACCAGGGCGACTTCCTATGTGTGGCAACCATACAACAGGTGTGGCAGGCAAGATACATCCCCACCGCATATCCCTAATTTTTGTGAAGATACGTCGTTGAATTTGGCCCATAGGAAAAGGTTGGGAAAACGATTTGCGACGAGTATGTGGCGCGTGGTAGAGCGCGGCCCTTCCCTGGGGTCCGGCGCGCCTGGGCACGACGAGAAGCGAGACGACGATGGCAGAACGCAAGGTACAGCGAGCAGTGATTCTGGCGGCTGGTACAGGTTCCCGTTTGGTGGCCCACGAGACGTTCCCGAAGCCGTTGAAGGTCGTCTCCGGGGTACCGCTGCTAGTGCGTATTCTGCGTACGCTGCAAGGCGAGGGAATCCGCGAGGCCGTGGTGGTGGTAGGCTACCGGGGGGAGGCGATCAAAAAGGCCCTTCGGTCCGAGCCGAGCCTCGGCCTGGCCATCCACTTTGTGGATAACCCGGCCTACCATCGGAAGAACGGGGTATCGCTCCTGACAGCCCGCGAGTTCATCGACCAGGAGTGCCTGCTGTCCATGGCTGATCACCTCTACTCGCCCGAGGTTGTGCGGCGGCTCCGGGCCTTCGATCTTCCCCGGGGGGCCTGCGCGCTAGGCGTTGATTTCGACATAGACCGCTGTTTCGACCTAGATGATGCCACCAAAGTGCGGCTTCAGGGCAACCGTATCGCTGACATCGGGAAGGATCTCTCCGATTACAACTGCATCGACACCGGTGTGTTTCGTATCAGTCCCGAGCTGATCACAGAGCTGGATCGCATCTACCAGGCCGCCGGTGATGCCAGCCTGTCGGATGGCGTGCGCGCCCTGGCCGAGCGCGGTCTGTTTCTCGGCTGTGACGTGGGCGATGCTCGTTGGATTGACGTCGACACCCCTGAAGCCTTCCAGCGGGCCGAGGCCATGCTACGTGTCTTTGGCGACGATCTCGGTGACGAGCCCACCGCGCGTCCCATAGACCCAGAAGCCATCGAACTCTTCGCCCCTAGCTGGATCCGCGCTGCCCAACCCTACCGCGAGGATCACTTCGAGCTGGCCAATAGTCGTGAAGGCATCCTGCGGATGATGTCTAACGAGAGCCCTTTCGCTCCCAGCGAGCGGGTGCTCCGCGCCATCGTCGAAGCTGCAACTCGCGGCCACCTCTATCCTGACAGTGGTAGAGAGCTTCGTCGTCGCCTCGGTGAGCGTGAGGCCCTCAGCGCTGACAACGTGCTGTTGGGTGCCGGCTCCACAGAGCTCATCGACTTGGTGATCCGTACCTTCGTCGCCCCCGGCGAGGAGGTACTCCTCAGTGTGCCGACCTTCTCCATGTACGAGGCTCGCACCCGTGTCGTTGGGGGTATTCCTGTGCTGGTGCCAATGACGGACAACTACGACTTCGACATCCCCGAGCTACTGGCCGCCGTCACCGAGCGCACCAAGGTGATCTTCCTCTGTACACCCAACAATCCTACCGGCAATCGTATCCAGGAGGCTGCACTCCGCCGGGTGCTCCGCCTCGGCCTCCCCACAGTCATCGACGAAGCCTATCACGAGCTTGGTGAAACTAGAGAGACACTCTCTCACCTTCTTGCCGAGTTTCCTAACGCCATCCTGCTCCGCACGTTCTCCAAGGCCCATGGCCTTGCCGGTATGCGCATCGGCTATGCCATCGCTCATGCTGCCCTCATTCGTCTGCTTCGCCGCGTGAAGGTACCCTGGAGCCTTCCCTCCGTCTCCATCGCCGCCGCCCTCGCTGCCCTGGAAGACGTCGAGGAGTTCGAGGCTCGTATGAACACCCTCCGCCATCAGCGCCTCTTTCTCATTCGTGAGCTTCAGCGCATCCCTGGGGTGGATGTCATTCCTAGTGAGGGCAACTTCGTACTCCTTGATGTACACCGCACGGGCGTCTCCGCTGAGGCCATCCTGGACGAAATGTTCCGTGAGGGAGTCATGATTCGATCCCTTGCGGTCCATCGTGCTGGCCGTGGTTTTCTTCGCATCAGTGTCGGCCTCCCCTCCGAGAACGTACGCTGTATCGAGGTTCTCCGCTCCTCCCTTGCCCGCCTAGGTGCTCTGCGCCCTTCCCAGAGCAGGCTTGTTGCTGCTGCGTCGTTCGACGCTGAGTAACTCGATCCTCGACCCCCTCCGGGGGTAGCAATGAACTTTGCCTGGCCTTCGTATCGACAAGAGCGCTCAGTATGCTGCTCTGTGTTGGTTCATCGCCATCTGGCAGGTCATCGCCACCTAGCGTTGTACCTGACGCTCCGTCAGGAGCCAGGTGGAAATTGGCGGATTCGCCTATGTTTCACGGAACCGATTTCGTTCGCCTGTGGAACGAACATCCTGGAGCCACTCTAGGTGCATCATAAGCCGCTCGCATCGTCCAGATAGAACCAGATCAGCTCGACCCGCTTCGCACCAGTGAATTTCGAGGGTCCAAAGCGCATTCCGTTGCACATCTCCCGCACTGTCATGAACTTGTAGGCGGCCCGTCTGGCGCTCGCGAGGAGTTGTCCCTGGGCGTCGTAGATATCGATGTCCAGTCCAGATTCCAAGAGCTGCTCCGTAGTGGCCAGGAGGCGAGCTCCTCCGGTGCAGGTAGGCTTGCGAGTTTCTTTGAGAGAGGCGCATGCCTCCTCTCGTTTCCCATGGACCCGAGAGCACACCCGGATCTCTCCGTCGGGCTCAGAGGAGCCCTCCAGCTTCAGTCCGCCGAGGCGCACGCGCCAGCTCTGCTTGACGAGGTCATCCCCGCAAGCACCGCGGCCGCAAACTCGCTTAGGGCCGCAAGGGTCATCAGCAGCAGCACCGCAGAAGCAGGCAGTCCCACACCGTTGCTCGCTCTCCGAGGGGGGGGTGGGCGTCATGGATACGGCAGGGTAGGTGGTGGGCGGAGGGCTGGGGGGGATCAGGG
>JANWXX010000240.1 GCA_025057345.1 Polyangiaceae bacterium
ACTACTTTGGAGAGACTGCCTTGGTGCTCGGTCAGCCTCGCATCGCCGACTGTGTCGCTGTCACCGAGGTAGATTTGGTGGAAGTAGAACGCTACGACTTCCTCTACCTGTTGCGAGATACCACGCTGCCGAGCCGTTTGGCACGGCTAGCCAAGATGCGGGAGGAGCGCTCCTGGGAGGTTTTCAACAAGAACTCGGTACTCCGCTTGCTTACGCCTACCCAGAAAACCCAACTCCAGTCGTACCTCAACTCCCGACCCATTCAGGCAGGGGAGGCTTTGTGGTTCGCCGGCGAGCCTGCTCACGAGGCCTTCCTCATTGAGGATGGTGTGATCATGATCGAGAGTGCCGGCGGCGACCTGGCTCCGTTCCAAACAGGTGCATTCCTTGGCGAGTTTGATGCACTCCGCCATGGAACTCAGCTCACGACCACTGCTCGAGTTACTGCCCCAGGGCGTGTCTTTCAGATCAGTCGGGATGATCTGCTCCGCTTCTTTCAGGAGAATCCCGGTGTTTTGGTTTCCTTCCTCGGAACCAAGTTCGTCGAGTAGCCTCTCGTGCGTTCAGCTCTCATCCTCGTGGGAGGTACTCAAGCCATAGTGCTTCATTCGGCGCCAGAGGGTTATCCGGCTCATCCCCAGGATCTTTGCAGCTCGCTCCCGGTTGCCACCGGTACGCTCTAGCACCTCCTGGATCCGCCGCTTCTCTGCAGGTTGGCTAGTATCTGGAGAGGGAGGGGTAACCCAGACCTGCTCCGGGGAGGGCCCCTGCTCAAACAGCTCCGGGGGGAGATCGCTGACCTGGAGGGTAGGCCCCTCCCCGATGGCATAGGCATAAGCCAGTACGTTGCGGAGCTCCCGGATGTTGCCAGGCCAGTCGTAGCGCTCCAAGACTGCGAGCGCTGCAGGTGCAAGGGAGAAGATCTTTCGTGGCCAGGTGGTGTTCATTTCCGCGCAGATCTTCTCGCAAAGCAGGGGGAGATCGGCCTTGCGCTCCCGTAGCGGGGGCAAGAAGAGAGGGATGACCCGGAGTCGGTACATGAGGTCTGCTCGGAAGCGCCCCTCCTCCACCTCACGACGCAGCGATCGATGGGTGGCGGACACGATCCGTAGATCGACGGGGATGGGCTCTCGGGCACCTACTGGGATCACCGTCCGGGTTTCGATCACCCGGAGCAACTTGGCTTGCAGTTCGAGGGGAAGCTCTGCCACCTCGTCGAGGAAGAGGGTGCCCCGGTGAGCAAGCTGTAGGTGGCCCGGCGTGTCTTTGTGGGCACCGGTGAAGGCACCCTTGACATGGCCAAACAGTTCGCTCTCTAGCAAGTTCCCTGGTAGTGCCGCGCAGTTGATGGCTCGGAAGGGCCCGTCCCGACGAGGGGACAGGTCATGCACCGCGCGAGCGACCAACTCCTTGCCGGTACCGGTTTCGCCGCGCACCAGTACGGTAACATCTGCTGCAGCGATACGCCGCAGCACCCGGAATAGTTCCTTCATCCGGGGCTCTTGGGTCCACATGCCCTGGAATAGTTCTGGCTGACTGCTACCTCCAGCGCTCTCCTCCAGCAGCAGCAGCCACCCCTGGGAGCCACCCTGACGAGGAAGGGGGGCCGAGCGCACCTTCACCATTCGGGTTTCCTCCAGGCTGATGGGTCTGGGGATGACCGCCTGGATGGGCTTGCCCGAAGCCAGGGCATCCGCCAAGGGCCTCTTGGGGGAATCTCCGCAAAGGATGCGAGGTGCTGAGGCACCCAGCGGTACCTCGAAGCCCAGCAACTGGTGGACTCCAGGGGTGACCAACCGTACCTTCAGCTCCTCGTCCAGCACCATGGCGGCTCCGGTGAGGAACTCAATGACCTTGCCGGGTAGCGTGTCCTGGTTTTCCTCGTGTCGCTTCCTCACCGTACCTTGCCCGCCACTGTAGCTACATGCCCCGCGATCCACCAAGGAGACGGGAGGAAGCCCTGGGGCAAGGGAAAATCTTTAGTGGGTGGGATCTTGAGCCCCAGAGCGGACGATGGTGAAGCGATCCTTGAGACGCAGGAAGGGTTTCTCCAGAAAGCGGTAGGAGAGCGCGGAGACGCCCAGCACCAAGGCGAGCGTGAAGGTATAAAGCAGCCCGTGGACTGAGAGGGATGGGGCGCTGGGAGGAAGCAACGCTGCCGTGGCCTTACCTGCGGGGGTGATGCAGAGCAGATGGACCATGTAGATCCCGTAGGAGATTTTCCCAAGGTACATCATGAGGGGAGTCTCCAGCAAGCGAAAGGGGCCCACCTCATTGGGGCCATGGGCTAGGCAAGTGACCAGCAGGCCGAAACCGAGGGCTTGGGGGAGGTGCCCGAGAAAGGGCAGGCTGGCATCGAAGGAGAAGAAGAGACAGAGCAGCACTAGGGCCAGAAGCGAGGCAGCGCGGGTGCGAAGGAATGCCGCGCGTCCCTCGAAAGCAAGAGCGGCGAAGATCGCACCTACTGCCATGCACTCATAGCGCGAGTAGAGGAAGAAGCGGGAGGCTAGCTCCACGAGAAAGCGTGGGCGAGGGCCGAGAGGGGCAAAGGCGCGGAGCAGCTCGACGCCCCCTCGGGCAATGGCTACCGCTGCGATGATGGTCGTCGCCACTGCAACCACGCTCCGCGCTCGGCGAACTACGAAGGGCCAAGCCACGTAGAATTGCTCTTCGATACCGATGGACCAAGCTTGGGACGCATAAGGAATTGGTGCGAAGACGATCAGGGCAAGGTTAGGCTGGAAGGCAAGGAATAGGAGGAGTTTGAGTAGGAAGTGCCTTTGCAGGTGTTCTGTCTGTCCCGGAACGTCGAAGAACGAGATCTGCGGCACAAAGAAGAAGCCGAGAAGGAGGATCAGGAAGTAGAGCGGCCAGATGCGAAGGGCCCGGCGAATGAGGAATTTCTTGATATCGATGGTACCGGCAATTTGCCGCTCGACGAGCAGCAAGAATGTGATCAGATAGCCACTTAGCACAAAGAACAGGCTCACTCCCGTCTGCCCAAGGAACAAAAGCCTGGGGAGTGCATGCTCCCCGAAGCCAAAATGCCCCTTCTTGGACTCAAGGTGCGCCACCACCACCGCCAGGGCTGCCACGCTCCGAAGCCCATCGAGACGTGGAAAATGAATGCGCTCCCGAACCTTGTCTACCCTGTCGCGTGGTGAGGAGGTTTGCACACAGGGGGAAGGTACTACAGCAGCTCCGGAAAGGCTTGTCCTTCTTCACGCTCGCGCGTACACACCTCGGTCGGAAAAAGGTTCTCGCTCCATGGCGGCACGCCAGCACCTCACCAACGCCGTCCTGCTCGCTGCCTTGTCGGCCACCGCAGCTTACCTGGTCTTCACCCGGGAGGCTCCGACTACGAAGGAGACGGAAGCCAGAGAGCATAGTGCCCTGCGGGTGTTTCGCAGAGATGCGGTGACGGAGCTCAGCTTCGAGCGGGATGGTACTGCATTTCGATTGACTCGCGCCGCGAGCAATCCAGATGCAGGTCCCGATGCACGAGGCTGGACGCTGAGCTGGAATGGGAAGGCGGAGCGAGCTGATTCCTTCGCGGTGGACCGAGCCCTTGCCAACCTAGATTACGCTGCCTACGAGCGTACTATCAAAGCGGAGGAGGTGAATCGGGCTCAATTCGGTCTGGAGCCACCAAGGTTCCGCGTCACGCTGACGATGGGGGCGCTGCGGACCACCTTCGCCTTGGGCGGAGCAGCACCTCGACCTGAGGGAGCCGTCTATGCCGATGACAACGGTACGGTGCGAGTGGTTAAGCGATCGGCTCTGGAAGCTCTGGATGTGGCTCCAGAGGCGTTTTTGTCTCGCAACCTGGTTCCTTACCTCTCCACCGAGTTGAGTCGCCTCACCTTGCACCATGAGAGTGGCGAGGTGACGCTGGAGAAGCTGGCCGGGCTGAGCTGGAAGGTGACCTCCGGGGAGCTGGCTGGAGTGAGAGCCGATCGCTTCGTCTTTGACCGGATCCTCACTGCATTTGCAGATCTGAAGGCAGATCACTTCCTCACGGAGGAGGAGGCGAGGAAGGCTCAGCACCAGGGGCAGACGGTGGTGGTCACAATGATTCCGGCGGACGGGAGGCCCCGAGGTTTGTTCTCCGTAGGAGGTCCTTGCCCAGGCCACCCGGATGAAGTGGTGGTGATCCGAACCGAGCCCACGATCATGGCTGCCTGCTCTGGGCGCGGTGCTGTTGACGCGCTCCAGCGCACGGCCGAGCAGCTTGCCGATGTGCGGGTCTTTTCTCTGCGGGACGACGAGATCGAGGAGATCACCATGGAGCAAGGGGACAAGAAGCTGGACCTTGCCCGGAAGGACCGCGCCTGGAAGCAGCGCGCCCCGGTTGAGGCAGAGGTCGCCGCCGATCAGGCCCGGGCGCTGGTCAAGGCACTGGGGGCCACCCGGGGAGACCGGCTCCGTAGGGAAGCTCCGGAGGGCTTCGCTCCAGCGGCTCGGGTGACCGTCCGCGGCCCTCGGGAGAATGAGGACACTCGCCCCCCGGAAACTGTGGAGCTGAGCAGACCCGGGGCAGATGGCTCCGTGGTAGTGCATCGTCTACAGGATGGAATGTTCCTGACCCTCACACGGGATCAGGCCCGTCCCTTCTTCCCTCGAAGCACTGCTCTTCGGTCGACGAAGCTGATCGAGCGGTCCATCGATCAAGCAAGGGCGATCCGCATCTGGCAGGGGGGAGAGGTACTCCAGCAGCTCAGCCGTAAGAGCGACGGCACCTGGATGCTAGACTTGCCTCGAGGGTACCGGGTGGATGTCGGTGTAGCAGCTGATATCACGGAGAACCTGCTGCACCTGTCTGCAGAGCAGTGGGTAGCCGATGAGGATGATGGTTCCTTTGGCTTGGCCAAGCCCCGATTCAAGGCGGAGGTGACCATCGAGGAAGGAGACGCAGGAGCAAAAACGTACACTTTGCTCCTGGGTGAAGTGGGACCAACCGGAGTGTACGGGAGATTGGAAGGGGTGGATGGGGTCTTTGTGGTTCCCCGTACACTGGAAGGCACGCTGACGTCGTTGGCAGTGGATCTCTCTGCCTTCCTGCTGCCGCTGGAGAGCACGGAGTGGCTGAAGTTCAAGCGTCCTGAGGGAACCACCACCTTTGAGGTGAAGAGGGGGAAGCTCCAACCCCCGGCGGGGGTGGAGTTCCTCCCTTCGCGTTTGGCAGCCTTGGAGGAGGGTCTCAAGGATCTTCGGGCCCAGCGGGTCGTGCATCTTGGTGCTGCACGCAAGGAGGAGGGGCTCGATACCCCTGTGCTAGAGCTTGTGGCCCGCATCCTCCAAGACGGTAAGGCACGGGAGGTCAAGCTTCGCTTCGGGGCGAGCGATGTGCTCCAAGGGGCCAGCATTTTCTACGGACGATCCGAGGATGTGGATGCTACCTACGCTGTCCCTGCAGCCCGAGTCCGGGCGCTACTTAATGTGCTCTGAAGTAGCTTTCACCATAGGGTGAGGGATCTGCAAAAATAGCGCATTCATAGGGGCGACCGCTCCGGCTTACGGCGTCCAGGTGTCCCCCCTCCGGAGCAAGTGCAACGTGGCTCCGACCAGGGCAGCACCTTGCTAGGGCGTGTAAGGGCTTGATGCGCGCTCGTTTGCCTTCCGAGCATCGAGGAGGAGCATGGAAGGCTCCTCTGGGACGGGCTGCGGTGCTACTCCACTTGGTCCGACCTGCACCTTGCAGCCATCGTCGAGGATCATCGCCACGGAGGGGCCTTGACCCAGTGCCCAAAGGGCACCACCAAAGCGGTTCGCGATGAAATCCAGATCGTCTTGGTGAAAGGCCCGGCTTAGCACCAGTGTCTCCTTGATGGTTTTGTCCCCTGGGGTTAGGGTCAACAGGCCCTTGAGATACCCTTGGGAGTCGACCGTGATCCCTGCAAAAGCTACGCTCCCTTTTGCTCGCTGATTATGGAATCTCCATACAAACTGATTGAGTTTGGTGGAAGATCAAATCGAGAGAGACAGGATGTGTGTTGGGAGGATGGTCGACCACTGTACGGGTTACCAAGTCGAAGGAGTAGCCCTCGGTGATGACATCTAGGACGAGGTTGGAGAGGGAGGGTGGGAGCCGCTCACCGCCTTGGTTTGGGAGGAGGTTGTACGCCAAAGGAAAGTGACTGCCCATCGACCTACCACGGAGGCGAGGCCACTGGGCTCGATCAGCAAGGCAGTACGCTCGTGCAGGCCGATGCCAAGGATGTCTCGGGTAGGCTGCTCAGCAGCAAGGCGGGCGAGGAAGGCAGGGAGCCGGGCGAGGCGGCCACGAGTGGTGAAGTGCGTATTTACTAGGGTGGAGAGGAGGATTCCGAGGAAGCCATCGGTGAAGGAGATATACTGGATGTACGGATCGCGGAGCGCCTCCTCCGGGTAGACGCCTCCTTGCACGGCATCGTAGACGACTTCGGAGAGTATATGAGCGCGAGCACTGGTTCCAGCGAGGACTTTCCCCTGAGTGAATCCCTCGATGAGGGCATGTTGGACAGCGGTTCCTGTGAAGGTAGCAAGGTATTTGGCTTGGTTTCCTCATCGCCGTCCGCTCCCCCTTTCCCCCTTCGCTGCTGTCTGTGCTGTCGCCCGTTCCACTTGGAGCACCAGGGTTGTAGGAGGTCGGTTCTTCGGAGCCACAAGCCAGGAGGAAACGGAGGGCGCCCAGCACGAGGAGATGCCACATTGGGTGGCTTTACCGCAGGGGCAGAAGCAGGGCGAGTGAGAATCCGGGCGCCCGGACCACGAGGCAGTGGGCCTTGCCGTCGGCGGGGAAGCGGCCTTTGAAAGGGTTTCCCGGGAGGGGTTTGTCGTCCCAGAAGAATTGGGCATCCTGGGGGGTGGCAGTAAAGGTGACCTCGATCTCCCGGGGGATTGCGGCGGTGGCTTCCGGCGGCGAGGCTGGAGGGGTTGGGGTCGGTCGGGTGAGGAAGAAGCTCCCATTCCTCCGCACCGAAACAGTTAAAATACCTTCCTTGTTGACGAGGCGGTGCAGCGCAGCGAGGAGTTCATTGCCGCAGGAGCCCAGGTGATCGTACTCAACTCCTTCAGCCTGCGGAAGGTGGCCGAAAACATAGCCCCCAAGCATCCGAATGCGAAGTTTCTTACCTGCTCTAGCAATACGTTTGGACCGAATTATGGGTCGTACTTTGCCCGTAGCTATCAGGCCTGGTACCTAGCGGGTTTCGCGGCTGGTCGCAAGACCAAGACCAACCGCATCGGCTTTGTGGGCTCCTTCGTCACCCCGGAGGTAGTGCGCCACATCAACGCCTTCACCCTGGGAGCGAAGCGAGCTAATGCGGCAGTCCAGGTGGAGGTTCGCTGGGAGGGGTTTTGGTTCGACCTCGATCCGCCGGACCCGGTAACAGGTGAGTTCAACGAAACCAAACTCACTAAGCAGCTCATCGACACTGGCTGCGACGTTATCGCTCACAACTCGGACGTTGGGCGCACTGTCGAGGCAGT
>JANWXX010000241.1 GCA_025057345.1 Polyangiaceae bacterium
GTGCCGCTCTTTCCTGCAGATGTGGTGTAGGTGAGCGAAGCACCTGGCGAGGATTGTGCATTGAGCATCAGGGCCTGGCCCCGGCTCCCGGTGTTTGTATCGTTGAACTGAGAGCCGCTGTCGTAGGCGACGATAGCCCCAAAGGAAGGTTGTACCTTGACGCCTGCGAGGGGGGCTCCGGCACTGGAGACGAAGGTGATTACGGCATGGGCTGCATCTGTGTTGATCGTGGGGGAACCCGGAAGCAACCCAAGGATGGTCGTGATGACTCCTGTATCCACCACCGGGAGGTTGAGGTCGGTCGGGAGCGCGTTTGGGTCCAGGGTGAGCTGGAGCAATCCTCCTAGGGTAACGTCTGCCAGTGCTGTAGGGATCGCCTTCAGCCAGCTTGCTCCGGAGGCCACCTGGTTCAGTGTGAAGGTACCGCTGCCAAGCCAGTTGGCCACCGGCGGTTGGTTGACATCTGCCGGTGCCCCGGACAGCAAGGCCGCTTGGGTGTAAACGCTTGGGTTGGAGAAGGTTGTGTCGCTGTGGACGACGACCGTACCCTGGAGAGATACGCCAGTCAGGGAGCTTCCGGCGCTCCCGGGATTTCCCGATTGCCCTGTAGCCCCCGCAGAACCCCCTCCCCCGGCGCTGTTTCCGCCGCTAATCACTGTTGATGCACAGTTCTCTTGGCAATCGCTGATGGGAGGCTTCTCCTCCTTGTTGGCGCTGCAGGCAGAGAGCACAAGGAACAGACAGGCAAGGCGGCGCATCCCCGGGAGGATACGACGCCATCTGCTCTCCGGCCAAACTCGTCCACTACCTCCCGGCACACTAAGGTGGAAGATGGGGCGATCCATGCCTCTGTCGTGTCTCCTCGTTCTTCTGCTCAGCGACCCAAATCGAAGCCAAGCTTTCCGGCGGAGCGGGCGCGATGCAGCAGAAACGCAGCGGAGCAGAGTACCAGGCCGATGATCTGCGAGGTCGATAGCCCGAACCAGGCCCCTCGGTCATCGCTTCGGATGAATTCGAGGAGGAAGCGAGCCAGTGCATAGAGGGACACAAACGCCAAGAATACCTGTCCGTCGTAGCGCTTTCGGGGGTGCAACCACAATAGACAGAAGGCTCCGATGAGCAGGCTTGCTGCCGACTCGAAGATCTGTGTAGGCAGTACCGGTAGCGAGGGGAGGAAGCGAGATTCCAGAAGGCCCGCCTTGTACTGCCACTCACTCGCCGGACTCCGCTCAGGGAACACCAGCGCCAGGGGGGAGTCAGAACGTATCCCAAAGCAGCAACCAGCTAGCAAACATCCCATTCGACCAAAGGAGAGGCCAATCGGGACGGTGAAACCGGCCATGTCCGCAGCCTTCCAAAAGGGGAAGCGATCGCGCTTCAAGAGGAACCATGCGGCTAGGGAGGCTCCAAGGAAACCACCGTAGTACGCCAGTCCGCCAGCCCAGAACTTTGCCCAGGCCCAGCAGTCAGTATGCTTGGGGTGGCAAACATGCTTCGCAGCATCCCAGGTACCGTCGTACGTGGGGCTTTGGCACTCCGCTTGGGTGATATGCCAGTCGACCAGGTGGAGGTCGCCAGTGCATAGATGGACGTAATCCCAGAAATAGCCATCGGCGAGCACATGGAGGAGGCGCCCGCCGATTACCCCTGCCAGAAGCATGGCTAGCCCGAGATCGATGATCACGTCGGGATCTTCTCCGATGCGACGGGCCCACAGGGCCCCGATGGTGGTAGCAAAAAGGAAGCCGGTGAGCAGCAGGACGAAGTACGCCGGAAAGCCGATGTCGAGGACAGAGAAGAGCTGGGGGCGCATGGATCAAGCCGGCGGCTCGGAAGGATCGGCGACCGGAGTAACCGAGGGAGGAGCAGCCGGAGGGGTCGCTGGCAGAGGAGGGCCTTTGCGAGCCGTCATCATGTCCACGGCCATCAGCCCCACACCAATGCAGATGGAGATATCGGCCACATTGAACGTAGGCCAGTGGTGGGGACTGCCCCCCCAGACCAGGTAGAAGTCGATGAAATCGATGACATAGCCATAGCGCACCCGATCCACGAAGTTCCCTAGGGCTCCGCCTAGTACCAGCGGTAGCCCCCATCGGAGCGCTGTTTGCGAGGGATGGAGCTTCCGGTAGAGGGAGAGAATGAACAGGATCGCTAGGACGCTAACGATTACAAAGAAAGGTTTTCGGTACTTCTCTTCGTAGCTGTGGAGTAGGCCCCAGGCACCGCCCTTGTTTCGGGCGAGCATAAAGCCAAACCCACCCCACGATGCCTTGAAGATGCTCTTGGGCAAGGGGATCTGGGAGGGGGTCTGTAGCGCTTTCTCGGCCCAGTACTTGGTGCCCAGGTCTGCCCCCAGGTTGACGAGCGCGACCAGGAACAGGAAGAGGTAGCTGGCTCGGTGGGGAGGTTGGTGTTCTGGCTTGGAAGGCACCCCGGGAGGTGTGGCAGTAGGGAGCGCTTCGGGCGAGGGGGTTGCCCCAGGATCGAGGGGGAGAGGAGTACTCATCATGCAAAGGGCCGCAGCGTGGGTTCGGCTCCAGAAGTTCGTTGAAAGGTCTTACGACAAGCCCTGCCTCGGCGCTACTCCGACGCCAGCACCTCCTAGCGCTCGGTACCCGATGTCCCTGCGGAATTGCATGCCTGCGAAGCGGATTCGGGCGCAGGCCTCGTAGGCTCGTACCACCGCTTCCTTCAGTGTGTCGCCCTGACTGGTGACGCAAAGCACCCGGCCTCCCGCAGTGACCAGCGCTCCCGCCTGCTCCTCGGTGCCGGCGTGGAGCACATAGGTCAGTTCCACTTCAGAAGCCTCCTCCAACCCGACAATGGCCTGCCCCTTGCGAGGTGAGAAGGGATACCCTTCGCTGGCGAGTACCACGGCCGCAGCGTGGCCGTGGACTCGCGCCTCGCCAACTCGCTCCAGAGAGCCGCTGGCGGCCTGGTGGAGCAACTCTGCCAGATCCTCGTCGAGGAGCGCTACCAGCACCCCGGTTTCCGGGTCGCCGAAGCGGGCATTGATTTCTAGGATCATCGGGTCGCCGCCGGGTGTCACCATCAGCCCGAAAAACAGCACCCCGCGGTAGGGGATCCCTTCCCGGTGGAGCCCCAGCAGCGTCGGCTCCACGACCCTCTGTACGACCCGCGCCATTCCCCTCTCATCCAGCAGCGATGCTGGACCGTAGGCACCCATCCCCCCGGTGTTTGGTCCCCGATCGCCGTCCAGCAGCCGCTTATGATCTTGTACCGGGGGGAGCACCAGGTAGCCTCGCCCATCCGTGATCACGTGTACGCTGGCCTCCGCCCCCTCCAGAACATCCTCGATCACCACCGTAGACCCTGCCTCCCCGAAGAACCGGCGCTCCATCATTTGCGCTACCGCCTCATGGGCCTCGTCCGGCGTCGCCGCCACCACTACGCCCTTGCCAGCGCAGAGCCCGTCCGCCTTGACGACCAGCGGTCCTCCCCTTTCCTCAATGTAACGGTGGGCTTCCCCTGCCTCGGTGAACACCCGGAACGGCGCCGTCGGCAGCCCGTGACGCACGGCGAATTCCTTGAAGAACGCCTTGGACCCCTCCAGCCTAGCCCCTGCGGCGCCCGGTCCGAACGCGAGGATTCCAGCGTTGCGCACCGCATCGGCAGCCCCCCGGACTAGCGGGGCTTCCGGGCCGAAGATGACCAGATCCACCTCCAGCTCCCTGGCCAGTGCAGCTACCGCGGTAGGGTCGTCGGCGTTGGCCAGAGGGGCCCACCCTAGCTCGCGGCGAGTTCCCCCGTTGCCTGGCGCGACGATCACCTCCGCCACCCGCTCCGACGTGGCCAGCTTGGTCCCCAGCGCATGCTCCCTCGCTCCCGATCCGATCACCAGCACCCGCAGGTTCGACGCCGTCATGGTCGTGGCGCCTAGCATGATTTGCAATGGGCCGCTTCCTCCCCCATGAACCTGTGCCGGATTTGTCCCGCAGGATGCCTGGTCAGGAAAGCAGAGGGCTGCCATCCCCTATTGCTTTGTCCCCTATCCCGGAATCAACACCAACCGCCTCTCAGCCCTCCCTCAAGCCTTCGGCCAATCCCCCGCAGGCCCTGTGTAAGAATAGCGTGTCCGGACGGCGCTTCCCGATCTGGACCCCCTTGTCGTTCACCACACGAGTCTGTCCGGCGTAGAGTAGGGGCAGCGAGGAAATCAGCAGGGCTCCTCCGAGCATCACCGTTACCAGCCCTATGGTCCCGATGGTTTCGTTGTGTTTGAGGTTCGTCCCGAGATCGATCCCGATTCCGACGCCACCGACCAGAGTGACTGGCAACCCGACTAGGTAGGCCAGTGTGCCCCAGCGGTGGAGATCCGCCCGGCCTGGGTTTACTTCTACTCGTACAGGTCGCTCCCCAGGCTCTAGCACGAAGGTGTGAGATGGGTGTACGTTCGGGCCACCAGCCCGGAATTCCCGGTCAATCACCAAGATTGTCTGATCGCACGGCGCTAGGCACAGCGTCCCCCAGGGCCCTTTCTCCAACCGGGGACGCTCCTGGATCTCCACCCCCGCCGGTGCCACGACCCGCAAGGTCACTGTCGAGGCCATCCCAGTGGGGGTCGGAACGGGTACAGGCAAGGGAGCCGATGCCAAGGAGGAGGGAGCCGCGGAAGGCTGTGCCATAGGGGATGCTGCTGAGGTGTGCATCCGGTCGATCTCCCTTGCAGGGATCTTCCGGATTTCCCCAGTGACAAGCTGCACCGTCACATGCTCTCCCGGGACAAGTTCAACGAGTGTACCCCGGACAAAGCCTCCGTTCTTGAGCCAGACGGTTTGCTCCGGGGCTGGCTGGGCACCGATCCAGCCGACCGCCAGCAGGCAAGCGAGGAGTACAGGAAGCCGGGGAGGGAGCAACGCTCTAGACATCGTAGAGCTTCCCCTGGCATAGCGGCTCGATGACGCTGGTGTCGAGCTGGAAGAAGTCGGTGTAATGAATGAGACGCATCTTGCGGCGCAGCGCCTCAGGCAGTGCAGCTAGCTTTTCGTAGGGTGTATGAACTCCGAGGTTGGTTTCGTGGATGATGAGATCGGCCTCGTCCAGCCAGGCGAGGAGGGATGGGTCGAAGGCGGTATCAGCGCTGTAGCCGAGGCATCGCCCACCCGCTCGGATCCGCAACGCTGTCGTCGGGATATGGTGGATCGTCCGTCGGCACTCGATGCGAAAGGGACCGATCTCCACTGGGGTTCCCTCGTCAAGAGGACGCAAGTGGAAGTAGTCGGTGAGGGTCATCGGCGTAGGTTCTGCCTCCGGCGTGGCGATAAGTTGCTTCATCCCGGCGTGGAGGTGGCCGGGCCAGAGATCCTCCAGCACCAGCGGGTGAGCGAGTAGCATTACCTTGTTCTGAAGCACGAAGTGAGCGAAGTAGCCGAATCCTTCCAGGCCCGAGCTGTGGTCTGCATGGAGATGGGTCACCACGACGGCACAGAAGCTACCCACATCCAGGGAAAGCCCTGCTTGCTCGGACGCTTCTCGAAGGATCTTCCGGATGGGGTGAGGGCAATCGACCAGCAGCCAGACCCCTTCTGCCTCTACGGCCAGACAAGAGGAGTAGTACAGTGCTGAAAACGCATCTCCGACACCGAGCGGAAGAACTCGCATCATTGTTAGGCAGAGATACCACGGGTCGTTGCTGGGGGAATCCGATCCTAGGGGAGTTCCGGTATTCTGCCCGCCCATGGGGAACCCCTTGCCTGCCCGCTGGCTTTTGTTGATCTTCCTGATGGCACTCCTGTTTCCGAGGGATGTTCTAGCCTTCTGCGGCTTCTTCGTGAGCGGGGCTGACGGGCACTTGGTCAACGACGCGACCCAAGTAGCGTTGATGCGGGACGGAACCCGAACTGTACTCTCCATGAGCAACAGCTATCGAGGGCTGCTGAGCGACTTCGCCCTCGTCATCCCCGTTCCGGTCATCCTTCAGAAGGAGAACGTCCGGACCTTGCCACTCACTCTTTTTCATCGACTCAGCCTGCTCACCGGGCCTCGACTGGTCGAGTATTGGGAGCGCGACCCGTGCGCCTGGGAGACTGCCGAGGAGGGGAAATCCGGCGATAATAAGGAAGGGGGCACGAGCACCCGTACCAAGGGCGAGGAGAGTGCCATGGGTCAGCGCTCCCTAGTTCGGGTTGAGGCCGAGTTCTCCGTAGATGAGTACGAGGTGGTCATCCTTTCCGCGGAAGAATCCTCTGCCCTGGAGGTCTGGCTCCGGCAGAACAACTACAAGATTCCCCATGGAATCGAGCCATTTTTGCGACCCTATGTGGTGCATGGAAGCAAGTTCTTTGTCGCTCGGGTCAATGCTGCCAAGGTGCGGTTCTCTCTGGGCCGTGCGGTGCTCTCTCCCTTGCGCTTCCACTATGACAGCGAGCGATTCGAGCTACCCATTCGCCTCGGTCTGGCCAATGCAGAAGGCCCTCAAGACCTTCTCATCTACCTCCTCGACCCTGCAGGACAACGTATGGAGGTTGCTAACTATGACAATGTGTTCATCCCCACCAACCTAGAGGTCAAGGCGGAGGTCCGGGACCAGTTCCCCTCTTTCTATGCTTCCCTCTTCGATCGAACGCTTGCCGGAAAGCCACGCAACGTGGTTACCGAATATGCCTGGTCTGCCGCTTCCTGCGACCCTTGTCCCACGCCCCCTCTCGATGAGGAAACCCTGGATCGGCTGGGTCGCGATGTGCTCTCCCGCAAGCCTTCTGCTTTCGACTTCACCCTCACCCGACTCCACACCCGCTACAGCCGCGACACCCTGGGCGACGACCTGGTCTTTCGCCCTGCTCCGCCGGTTGAAGGGGGGCGCGTCGGGAATGCTCAAGGCGCCGGGCCTGCCGGTTCCAACGCCTTCCAGGCACGCTACGTCTTGCGGCACCCCTGGTCCGGCCTCATCACCTGCGATGACCCACATTTTGGCTCCTGGGGGAGGCGACCGGAGGGGGTCGAGTCACCCCCGCCGGTGCGCCAAGAGCCCTCAGTACACCGCAACCTCCCCATCAACGCCCTGATCCTCCCTCGCCCCGTGACCGCTGAGGATCGACTCTCACCTTCTGAGCGCTTCTACTTCACCGTTCGCCGGTTGCTCTTTCCCTTCCTGAAGAGTCCGATTCCTCCCCTCCTCACCTTCCTCGGAGCCGTGCTTGTTCTCGCTATCCGAAGCCATCGCTGGAAGGTCAGCTTCCGCCATCTCCTCGCCTTCGTAGCCCTGGCGCTCCTTCCCCTCTGCTTTGCCATAGATCCTCTGGTGGCTTCCTCCCCACACATTCCTGTCGCCTGGCTTTCCTCCCTTCGGATCTCCCTTGATGAGGCTGGCTTCTCCCGCCTTTTCTTTACGGTGTACCTGGGGGCTGCAGCACTAGGGATGCTCCACGGTGCTGCCCGGACAGCGGGGCACCCTGTTCCTCCCTGGCACTCGCTTTTGATTGGGCTCCTCCCGTTGT
>JANWXX010000242.1 GCA_025057345.1 Polyangiaceae bacterium
AATATTACTTTGGTTGATGTCAAAGTTACTGCCGGCCACGGACGGACCGGAGCTCCTGGTTCTAGTGGGCCTCCCGTTGCACAGGCCGTCTGCCAGGACTTTCCCACCTGCGCGGAAGGCCAAAACGGAAAAGATGGTGAGGACGGTCCGTATGGCCCTATGGGTGCCTTTGATTCCAATGGGTTCCTTCCAGGAAACGGTGGGATGGGATCGGACGGCGAGCCAGGCCGGAATGGAACACCAGGTCAGCCTGCAAAGACAATCTACAACTGCATCCAAGGATGCAGCGGTTGTCCTGCAAATAAGGGTTGTAGTCCGCAAAATGGCTCTATCCATGTTAAGCCTTCATCCTGCGGGTGCGGTGGGCTGGGAGGCAAGGGAGGGATGCCGGGATTGGGAGGAGGGGCCTCGGTCGGTATCTTCCTGGGAGGTGATGTCTCCCTTTCCGCCGTGAACTCAGAGATCCAGGCCAGCAACGGCGGGGATGGTGGGGAGGGTGGCGAAGGAAGCCAGGGAGGAGAGGGATCTCTCGGCAAGAGAGGAGACGCCATTCCCAATGACGGTAACTACATTAACCCGGATGGCACTGCCGTCTGCCACCAGGGGGGGTGCTTCATGCAAGGTTCCGACAACGACTGCGGCTGTTACTACCTGGATACCAAGCCTCAAGACCCAGATTCCCCTGTCATCATCCAGCCCAATCTTCCGGGGGGCAAGGGGGGCAAGGGCGGCAAGGGCGGCAAGGGGGGTGGTGGAGCAGGAGGTTGGTCCATCGCGCTGGTCCATCCTCAAGGGAAGAAAGTTAAGCTGGACTCCACGGTGAAGCTCTCCGTGGGGGGGTTCGGCAAGGGCAAGTCTGGAGCTCCCGACGGTGTCGCGCAGCTTGTGCATGTCTACTGATGGCTCTTGATCTGGTACGTCACCCTTGGGCAGGGCACCCCGCTGGGGGAGATTCGTTGCGGCACCAAGCGTAGTGCTAGGGCCTAGGCGAGCGATGTGGTAGCGAAGGAGGGCGAGGGCAAGCGATGGTCCAGAAGGTGCGGAAAATCTGGTTCGAGGGGGAGATGGTCGAGTGGGGTGAGGCGAGGGTGCATGTGCTGACGCACTCGCTCCACTACGGGTTGGGCGCCTTCGAAGGAATCCGGGCCTATCGCTGCGCTGACGGTCGCACCTCCATCTTCCGGCTGGATGCTCATATCCAGCGCCTGCTAGATACCTGCCGACTTTGTATGATCGAGCCGCGCTTTACAGCGGAGCAGTTCCAGCAGGCCTGTGTGGCTCTCCTTCGGGAGAACGGCATGGTAGAGGCCTACCTGCGCCCCATCGTTTTCATTGGGGAGGGCGCCATGGGGATCTACGTGCCGAACAACCCGGTTCAGTCGGTGATCGTTGCCTGGAATTGGGGCGCTTACCTTGGAGAAGATGCACTCCACAAGGGCATTCGAGCGAAGATTAGCTCCTGGCAGAGGCACCATATCAATGTCTCTCTCACCAAAGGCAAGATCATGGGCCAGTACACCAATAGCGTGCTGGCCAAGCGGGAGGCCAAGCTCGGGGGCTACGACGAGGCCATCCTCCTGGATACCCAGGGATACGTCAGTGAGGGCTCCGGCGAGAACCTGTTCATCGTCAGGCGGGGCTGCCTGGTGACGCCCCCCCTGTCGTCATCGATCCTGGCAGGGATCACCCGGGACACGATCCTGACACTGGCCCGGGAGGAGGGGATCCCCGTGCGCGAGGATCGGATCACTCGCGATGAGCTGTACCTTGCCGACGAGGCCTTCTTCACCGGGACCGCCGCCGAGGTGACTCCAATCCGCGAAGTGGATGACCGACGTATCGGTACCGGGGCGCCCGGACCGATCACCCTCCAACTCCAGCGCCGTTACTTCGATATCGTCCGGGAAGCGGACGATTCTCATCCTGAGTGGCATACCTTCCTCTCCACTTGATCCACCGCCTCGCTTCTCTCTCGCTCCTGGGCGTTCTGGCCTGCTGCTCCCCAGCGCCGCCCGCCCCCGCGAAGGGTGCAGCCCCGATGGTCACGGCTAGCCCAGCTTCCTCCTCGCCTCGTACCGGCTGGGATGATCTCCCCTGGGGACGCTTTCGCTCGCGCCGTTTCGCCTTGTGGATCTCCTTTCCCGACGGCAAAAACTGGCGCATCGATGACCACAGAAATTCCTGGTTGCTGGCGACGCATCCCCCGTCCAGCTCCTCCCTGAGCCTCCGGGTTTACCAGGAGAGCGAGGCAGTCAACCCGGCCCGTTGTGAGGCGCGAGCCCGACAGCATGATCCGAGGCTACCCTCTGAGTCCTCCGGCAAGATCCTGGAACGCTCCGCAGCGCCGGTCATCAAGGGCTGGGATACCCGCTCGCTGGTGCTCTCCGTGCTCCGAAGCCGCCCCGGTGAGCCCCTCGATCTGGAAGGGCACCGAGTTGTCATCGCATCCTCTGTCCGCAAGTGTATGGTGATCCACTATGCAACCCGAGCGGTGGGGGCAGGAGCCGAAGGTGTGCTCGGGGCGAGGCTTGCGGAGAGCGAGGAACTGGTGAGCAAGATCGAGCCCTGGGATGGTCTCCAGGGGCCCGGTGCTGAGCCCCTTCCGTTCGAGAAATGAAAGAGGGCAGGAGAAAAGGGGAAAATACGGCCTCCTTGCACGACTGTCTTGGTTTTGGAATTCAGTTGGCTATCTGCGACTGTCCTATCCGTGGCGGAACAACCTCATCAGACACCGGGTTGACACGGCCACCGAAGGCTGATAGGGATGCCCCCCCCTGAGTTCCTTGGGGGGGAATCCACACGTACCCCTGACCTTCGAGGTCGAGTCGGCGCCCGGTGCCCCGGGAAGGGTTGGCGTCCGGCGGGGTGCGGAGGCCACAACCGATAAGGTACGAAATATGTCCGAGATTGTGGAGACTGCTCCTGTTAACCCTGCCCCTGCGGGTCCGCCGCTCTCCGTCCGTGCCCTTCTAGATGCCGGTGTGCATTTCGGCCACCAAACTAAGCGGTGGAACCCAAAGATGCGCCCCTAT
Source organism: Polyangiaceae bacterium (assembly GCA_025057345.1). Classification (GTDB taxonomy): domain Bacteria; phylum Myxococcota_A; class Polyangia; order Polyangiales; family Polyangiaceae; genus JANWXX01. Next base: position 3,033 of record JANWXX010000242.1, read on the forward strand.
ATTTACGGGGCTCGCAACGGAGTACACATCATTGACCTTGACCAGACCGCCCGGATGTTCCACCGGGCCTACGACTTCGTCTCCCACACGGTGGCTCGGGGCGGTCACCTGCTGTTCGTGGGTACCAAGCGCCAGGCCCAGGACATTATCATTGAGGAGGCCACCCGTGCCTCTATGTTCTACGTGACCAACCGGTGGCTGGGCGGTACGCTGACCAACTTTCGCACCATCAAGGGCGGTCTGGAGCGGCTCCGTACCCTGGAGCGGATGAAAGAAGATGGCACGTACGAGCAGCTCCCCAAGAAGGAGGTCGTTAAGTTGGAGAAGGAGCGAGAGCGCTTTGAGAAGTACCTCGGGGGGCTGAAGAACATGGGGCAGCTTCCCAGCGCCATGTTTGTCATCGACCCGCACCAGGAAACCATCGCGGTGGCAGAGGCACGTCGGCTCCAGATTCCGGTCATCGCCATTACCGACACCAACTGCGACCCAGATCAAGTTGATTACCTCATTCCTGGTAACGATGATGCGATTCGCTCCATTCGGCTGATCACCTCCCGTATTGCCGATGCCTGCCTTGAGGGGCTTGCCCAGCGCAAGGATGCCCTCGTGGGCCGCGAGGCAGCGTCTCCTGCCTCCCAGAGCTCTGCCGGCAAGAACAAGACCGAGATCATCAACGCCACCGGCCGAGGCCGCGGTCGTGGCGAACGGAACGGAGATCGAAATGGAGACCGGAATGGGGATCGGCACAACCAGGAAGGTCGTAACTAAGCCGATCCCCCTGAACTCGAAGCCCTCGTAGGGCAGACTGTAGGAAACTACGAAACGACGCACCAGTTGTCTGGAGAAAAGACCCTGGCGCGTCGTTGCGTTTTGCGGCGGTGTGCGCTAAACGGCGCCGCCCCCTGTGCGCCCCAGTGGCGCACCACGGTCGCCCTATGCGACCCATCAACGGAGACGAATCATGGCGCAAGTTACGGCACAGATGGTCAAGGAACTTCGTGAGCGCACCCAGGCGGGGATGAGCGACTGCAAGACAGCGCTTGTGGAAGCCGAAGGCGACATGGAGAAAGCCATCGAGATCATCCAGAAGAAGGGCCTGGCCAAGAGCGTCAAGCGGGCTAGCGCCGCCGCCACCGAGGGCGAAGTTCGGGCCCTTGTGTTCGCCGAAGGCAAGTCCGGTGTGATGGTCGAAGTCAACAGCCAGACAGACTTTGTGGCCCGCAATGAGAGCTTTGTGGCCTTCGTGGGCGACCTGCTGAAACTGGCCTCGGAAACCCCTGCGGGTGCCAATCTGTTGGAGCAGCGGATGCCTTCCGGGAAGACCGTTGAGGAGGCCCGTGCCGAGCTCTCGGGTACCCTTGGAGAGAACATCCAGGTGCGTCGTTGGGAGCGCTTCGATCTCCAGGGTTCTGGCCTGGTGCATTCCTATGTCCACATGGGTGGCAAGATCGGTGTACTGGTCGAGATCGGTACCGAATCGAACGAGGTTGCTGCTCACGAGGCAGTCAAGCGCTTCGCGGATGACACTGCTATGCAGATCGCTGCGATGGCAGCCCAGTTCCTCAACCGTTCTCAAGTGCCTGCTGAAACCCTCGACAAGCAGGCAGGGATCTTTCTCGCGCTGATGCACAAGGAGAAGGAAGAAGGCATTCTCAAGGCCCCTGAAAGCTCCTGGCCCAAGATCATCGAAGGCAAAAAAGCCAAGTGGTATACCGAGGTCTGCCTTCTGGAGCAGGAGTCAGTGATCGTCCCTGGTACCAGCGTCGGCAAGTTGCTTGAGCAGCTAAGCAAGGAGGTTGGCTCCACCGTGACCATCCGTCGCTTCGCCCGTTTCGAGCGCGGCGAAGGCATCACCAAGAAGGTAGATGACTTCGCTGCTGAGGTCGCCAAGATGGCTGGTGTCTGAGATTCGTCCGGAGGGGGAGGGTGCTCTGCGCGATCTCCGTCGATCTCGACGAGATCGGTCAATATCACAAGATCCACGGCCTGCCTCCACCTCGAGGCGAGGTGGCTTATGCGGTTTACCGCCTCGCCCTCGATCGCTGGGAGCAGTTTGCCCGCTCCTGCCGGTTGCCTCTCGCATTCTTTGCTGTGGGCTCTGACATGGCTATCCCGGGTAACGCCGAGCGTCTCCGTCGGCTTGCCTCTCTAGGCCATGAGATCGGCAATCATTCCCTCGATCACTGCTACGATCTGACGCGCCTCGATTCCTTCGAGCAGCGTCGCCAGGTTGGCGTGGGTCGGGAGGTGCTCCAGGGAGCCACCGGTTCGCCGGTCGAGGGCTTTCGTGCTCCTGGCTACACAATGAGCGATCGCTTGCTCTCCATCGTCCGAGAAACTGGTCATCGCTATGATTCCTCTGTCTTCCCTTGTGCACCCTACCTTCTGGCGAAGCTTGCGGTGCTCTCCTGGAGGCAGCTGCAACGACGCTCCAGCGCCTCCATCGTGGGAGATCCAAGGGTCGTTCTAGCACCGACGTCCCCTTACTCCCCTGGAGTTCCCTACTGGACCGAGGGCGGTCACCGCTCCTTTCTGGAACTCCCCGTACAGGTGACTCCGAGGCTTAGGCTCCCCGTCATTGGGACGTCGCTGACACTGGCACCGGCGCCACTGGCACGGGCGCTGGTCCGCGCATGTGTGGGGCAACTGTTGATCAACCTGGAATTCCACGGGATCGATGCCCTCGGAGAAGAGGACGGCCTGGAAGCATTGCGAGGGCATCAGCCGGACGTAACCCTATGCGCTGCAGCCAAGCTGAATCGTTTGGCCGAGATGGTCGAGGTACTGCGTGAGGCAGGGTATCGCTTCGTGACGCCGGGTGAAGCAGCCCGACGTCAGCTAGGGGCGTGAGCCGCCAGGGCGCGGGCGACGCGGCGATGAGCCTCGATGGCCAATTCCTCCGAGGAACTGCTGGCCTTCGTGTCAATGGTGTCAAGTACTCGGATAACGCAGCGGATCTCCGGTCCACAGAGGCGTTTCCAGACGTGCTCGATCAGCGGCATCTGGTCGACCCAGGCAGCCTCGTTACGGTCGCTGTAGATGAGAACGAGGGGGCGAACTGGCAACCCTGCGCTACGAGCCGCAGAGAAGGCCCCGCGAGCAAAGGGAAGGACGCCCTGCTTTGAGGTACGCCCCTCGGGAAAGACGACGACAGGGGCCTCAGGTTCGGCCACCGCCCGGTGGAGCGCCTTGAGACCCTGGGCACGTCCATCGGTGGAGTCGCGGTCGACGAAGACCGTACCGATACGCTCGGCAACAAGGCCAACGAGGGGCCAGTCGCGCACCTGCTTCATGGATAGAAAGCGGCCGGCGCCTGCGGCGTTGAGGGCCAAGACATCCAGGTAGCTGGTGTGGTTGGCGATTCGAACTTCCCGTACTTCCGGGTCAAGGCGCCCGGAGATCTCGACCCGGACCCCGAAGATATCGCAGAATTCCCTAGCGATTTGCTTGAATTTCTCTGCCGCTTTGGGTCGACCTCCTCGACGGAAGGCAAGCTCGACCCGGGCTGCGCCGACCACACAGGCCCCCGCCAGGTAGCCCATGCGCAGGACACCAGCGAGGGAACCTGTCCAGCGATCCCCACCCGGGACCACGACGGCACGTTCCTCGAGCACAAACGCCATCGCTCTGGTTCTAGCGCACCTGCCTCCTCGTGCACAGGAGTTTCGCCCCTGCTGGCTCGCTGGTGCTAGCTTCCTCCGCCATGAAAAATGCGCTGCTTCGCTGTGCGTCGTCGCTCGTGCTGGTCCTCGGCCTCGCCGCCTGTGGCGCTGTCTACCCCGAGTTGACTACACCGATGCGCATGCCCGTCGCTGCTCAGCAGATCAATCCGCCTCCGCCTCACGATCTCTTCTGGATTGCCGTACGCGGTGGTGTTGCTCCGGAGCGGACTCGCGACGGTCGGACCTGGCAAGAGCTAGGTGGCAAGCTACCGGATCCTTACGTGGTGATCTTTCTCAACAACAAGGAATTGCTGCGCACCAACCCCCAGTCCAACACCCTTAACCCGACGTGGCCGGATTCTCCCCGGGGCAACTTCCGTGTCCGGCCGGGAGACAAACTGCGGGTGGAGATGTGGCACGAGGCGCTCGTCCGAACTCCCATTTGTATTAAGAATGTTGGGGGGGATCCCGAGGATTGGGTAGCGAATCGGAAGATCCACCTCACCTGCGAGGGGGGAGCCGAGATCGATCTCTCCTGGGAGCCCGCCCACGCCCGCATTGGCTACGGCTTCTACTACGAGCTGCGTACGGAGACGGTCCATGTCTCCCGCGTGTTCGAGGAATCCCCTGCAGCCCGCGCCGGTATGAAGGTAGGTGACCAAATTGTCACTGTGAACGGGAACCCCACCCGGGGGATGAAGGCAGGAGAAATCCAGGGGTTCTT
>JANWXX010000243.1 GCA_025057345.1 Polyangiaceae bacterium
GAGCCTGCTGTAATACCCTTCGGGAAGCTGTGCTGCCGTCGTTACGGTAGCCCGTACCACCCCGGTACGTTCATCGGTGAGGCGCTCCAGGGCTCGCGACAGGTAAGGGAGGAGGAGGAGTCGGCGGCGTTCTGCGAGGAGCTTCACCGTATTCTGTACGGTGACTCCAACCCCGAGTTTCCCGAGGATCTCTCCGAGGATAGCCTTGCGTGCTTCCGCATCGACGACAGGGTTTTCTAGTACGGTTCGAAGCTCTTGGCTCCCGCTGTAGATGGTGCTCACCCGGCGGATCTCGTCGGTGAGGGTAGGTAGGTTTCCTTGTTCAACGCCTAGCTCATAGATGGCTTGGGCATAGCGTGCAGCAATGTTCTCAACGCTCACGCAGCACCTCGCTTGATGGACAGGGATCCGATCTGGGAGAGGTACTCATTGGCCAGGCGCTCATGATCATGGGCGGCGATCTGCTTCTTGAGGATTTCTTCCGCAGAGGAGGTCACGGCTTCCACGGTTTCGAGGAGCAGACGCTGGCGTAGTGCGCGGCCTTCCTGCTCAAGGAGAGTGTGAGCCTCACGAACAAAGCGCTCGTGGCGTTCCTTGCTTTCCTGTTCAATGCGTTTGGCTTCGATTTTACCTTGCTCGTTATAATCTGCGCGGATCCTGGCAATCTCCTCTTCGATGCGGTCTTGCCGGCTCTTTTGCTCTTCATAGCGCTTGAGAGCTTCTGCTTTCGCCTTAGCAGCAGCCTCGATGTCCCGCTGGAGGTCATCGCGTCGGTCGATGAGGGCCTTGCTTACCATCGGCCCTGCCTTGCTCACGAGGAGGAAGACAACCACACCAAAGTTGATGATATTGGCCAGGAAGGGGGGGGGCATCCCCTTGGGACGGAACAGGAAGTCCGGCTCGGTGAGCCCTTCCTTTTCGCCCAGGAAGCCATAGGCCCAATTGATGTGGCCCGGGCCATGGTGGCCTCCATGGGTGCCCTCTCCTCCCTGGGACTTGGTGCCGGAGGGGGCGGTCTTTCCGGGGACGAGGTCGTGGCCGTGGTGGTGATCTTGGTGTTGGGCCCAGGCCATACGCACGGGGAGCACACCGTTGACCACCAGGGCACCGAGCAGAGCAGCGCGGCCTAGGAGACAACGGAAGGAGAGCGCACTCATCAGGAAACCTCCCGGCCAAGGACCCGGCTGGCAACTTCGCGAGACAGTTCACTCACCTCACCCCGAAGGGAGGCTTCCAAAGCAGATGCCTCGAAGGCAAGCTCGCGGCGCCCCTTTTCGAGGATCTCGGCCACTTCTGCCCGTGTTTTGGCCAAGGCCTCTGCGTCTCGGCGGGCGGCTTCGCTCCGGAGCTTATCTCGCTCCTCTGCAGCAACTTTGATCACTTTGTCTAGCTCGGCATCGAGCTTGAGCTTGAGATCGGCAGCTTTGTCATCGAGCTCGCGAGCCTCCTTGAGTGTGCCCTCGACCATTCCCTCCCGCTTCTCGAACACGGCGAGGAGAGGGTCGAACAGCATAGGCTTGAGAACGAGCATGAGTACGGTCACCAGGCCAAGCTGCATCAACACCAGCGTGGGGTTGATGTCGACTTCGACAGCGCCGGACGCCGTGCTGAGCAGGGGCGCAGTCCCGAGCAAAGGAGAAGGTAGCGTCATGGGGATAGGGCCTCTTCTGGTGTTGCTCCGACCTGAACGGCCGCGCGGCACCTACCACCCTTGTGGGACAGTGTCCAGCCCGAGGCCAGGGGGAGTCCGAGGGAGCCTCTCTAGCAGCGTTGCGTACCTCTCTCCGGTCCATGGGTCCACCGCCCAAGGGGCAACCTCCACCAGTGGTTCCAAGGCAAACCGCCGCTCTCGGAGCCGAGGGTGGGGAAGCGTTAGGGCGGCAGTTTCCAGGAGGAGACCTGGGGAAAAGAGCAGATCCAGGTCCAACACCCGGGGCCCCCAGCGCTCCCTTCGCTCTCTCCCTGCTGCATGCTCAATATCCAGCAGCTCTCTCAGGAGATCCTCCGGCTCCAGCGAGGCCTCAAGGAGGATGGCACCGTTGAGGTAGGCTCCTTGGGGGGGACCTCCCACCGGTGCCGTTTCCCGAAGCTGGCTTTGTGCCAACAGTCTTACCCTCTGTTGCTTGGCCAGCTTCTCTACAGCAGCGTGCAGGAAACCTCTCCGATCGCCTAGGTTAGCCCCCAACCCTACGACGTAAATCCGCAGAGGTTGGGTGCTATCATTCATGGTAACCCCTCCGGAGCATGCTACACGAAAGGGCCGTGTTCGGACTTTCCTCTTCCGAGTGGATCATGGTGGGGATCATCTTCCTCATCGTTTGGGCCGCGCCTAGGGTTGGTCGCCTAGGGGAAGTGATCGCTTCCTCCCTAGCAAGCAAGAGGTTAGCCCACCGGGCCCGGCGGGATGACCGAACTTCCAATCCTCTTTGTCACGGATCCCACGGCGGAGGTCGCTCGGGTTTCCTTGGCGCTCCAGGCCCGGGGGTACATCGTCGTGGACATCCCCCTGGCTATGCTCTTGTCCCGTGTGTCGGCTCAGCGGCCAGCCCTTGCTCTGATCGATGCGGATGCGGAAGGGGCCGTGGAGGTCGTGCGCCAGCTCCGTGAGCTTCCTGGAGGCTCCTCCATCGAAGTTCTCTTTGTCGGGGAGCGGGGTAAGACCTTCTCCGATACCACAGAAGCAGTGCTTGCCGGCGCTACCGGCTTCCTGGCGCGTCCACTGGATCTTCCAAAGGTTCTCCGAAAGATCCAGGCGCTCGTTCCCCTCGAACCACTGCCGCTAGAAGCGCCTGCCATCAGTTCCCCCCCACTCACCTTGCGGCGGACTTCCCAGCCTCCTTCCCCTCTCTCTGGGTTCCACCGCTCTGCCGCGCCGGCATGGGACTCCTCCGCATGGTCCCCCAGCGAGGCCATCGTGGTACCGAGGATCTCTGAGGAATTGCAAGGAATCCTTCGCCGTGCCGAGGCCCGTGTTGGAGAGGTTGCTCCGCTGGTTTCTCCCCCTCCTAGCCCTGAGGAGGAGGTGGATGCGGTATTGCCTCCCACGCTCTTGGATGCCTTGGATGAGCCGCTGGGGTCGAGCGATGAGCTTGGTAGTTGGGGCCCCTCCACCCCGGATAATTCTACCCACCACCTGGCTCCGGAGCAGGAACCCCCTTCCCTTCCAATTGGTTCTTCCCCATCTTTCGGGCCACCCTCGTCCCTCCCGTCGGCCTCTCCCGAACCCTTCTCCGAAGTATCCACCCGAGTTGAGCGTGCTCATCGCCCTCCCTCGGAACTGCTAGCACACCCCTCCTTCGTTCCGGGTGCGGTGGCTGGGGAGCGTTTGCGGACGAGCCCTCCGCTCTCAAGCTCCACACCGCTTCCGCCCACGCCTCTCCTCCGTTCTTCCCAGGTTTCTGCCTCCCGTTCTTCTGGGGTTCCCATCACTCCGGCGCCGGTACCCCCTCCCCAGGTGGCCTCCCCACCTGCTGTGGTTCCTGCGCCTCCTGTGGCTCCCGTGGTCCCTGAGCTCCCGGCTCCTGTGGTATTGGGGGAACGGGATACGCTCCGCCTGTTGGCGAGGGCGATTCGTGATCGCTTCTCTGGGGTGCTTTGTTTTGATGGGCAAGGGGGGTTGAGGCGGGTGGTTCTCCGAGATGGAGACCTGGTGACCGCCAGCTCGACGGTAGAGGGTGAGTCTCTGGTGGCTTTTCTGGTGCAGCGGGGAGACCTTTCAGGGGATTTGGGGGCGAAGCTGGAGGGGCGACTCCCGCCTTTTGGGCGTCACGCGGGGGCTGCTCTGGTGGCCCATGGGCATTTGAGTCAAGATCGCCTCTGGGAAGCCCTACGGGGCCATGGGGAGTGGCTGGTAGGTCGGATCCTCCAAATGGAGGAGGGGGTCTGCCAGTATGAGGCGGAAGCCACAGGCAGGCTGCGCTCGGAGCCTTCGGTGTTTGGTGGGTCGACGGGGAGCGAAGTGCTTGTGGAGATCGGACGCCGGGTGATCCCTACAGAGGAAGCGGTGCAAGCCTTGGGAGGATACAAGGCGAGGCTAGGGGAGGGGAAGCGGTATGCACTTTTGGAGGAGTGCGCTCTGGAGCCAGGGGAGCTCAGCGCGGTGGAGCGCTGCCGTGGGTTTACGGTGGGCGAAGTGCTCGATATCAGGCCTGCACCAGGTTTTGCGTCAGTGCTGCTGGTGCTGGAAGCGTTGGGGGTTCTGGAGGTTCTTGCACCGGTGGAAGGCGAGTCACTCCCACCACCTCCCCGTGACGAGCTGGATGATGAAGCCCTCAGAGCGCGGGTGAAGGCGCGGCTAGCGTTGGTAGAAGAGGGGGACTACTTTGCCTTGCTGGGTGTCCCGCGAGGGGCTACTCCCTACGAAATACGTCGTGCTTACCTCGATCTGCGACGTTCCTTTGAGCCATCGCGGGTACTGAGCCCTGCTACCGCCGACCTAAAGGATGCCATTCGTACCATCTTGGAGGTTCTCGATGAGGCCTTCGAGATCCTCCGAGATGCAGTTCGGCGGGAACGTTATCGGCGAGCCATTGAGGCTCAACCCCCCGAGGAGTGATCATGTCTGACATTGGCCAGCGCCCTCCTGGGCTCCTTTCCGCAGCGGCGGCGGCTCTCGACGCCCTCCTTGCTTCCGATGCTTCGCTACCTGATGGCTTCCGTGTCCAGAATGGGGCACTGCGTTTTGTGCTTCAGCGGGCTGAAGTCTATCACGGACGCTCTGTACTTCTGGAGGCAGGAGTGACTATCCATGCTGCTCAGCTCGCCGACGCCATGGCCCATGGTCACCCGGATCCCCCCTCGGCCCTCACGGGGGCTGCCGCCAATTGGGCTTCGGATTTGGCACACGACCTGGACGAGATGGATGAGGAGATCCGGGCTGCCCTGGAAACGGCTTCGGTAACCGTTGCCATCACTGGCGATCCAGAGGCCCTTTCCAGGTTGCTCCAACAGCTCCCCGAGGTGATCGAGTACGAGCGGCAGGTGACGGTTCTTGATGGATTCCGCAAGGGGCTTCGTAAGCTCCTTACTGCTTCCATCGGCCCGAGGCTCCAGGCGCTCTCGGAGGCCGGACTTCCACTGCCCGTTGAGGCGGTCGAGGAGAAAAAAGGACAGTGGTTGCTCCGGCTGCGGAGAGAGATCGATGTCGAGCTTCTGGGAGCACCGCTGGCGCTATGCCTCCACGAAGTCCGTCCTCTTTCCGTAGCGGAGCAAGAATTCCTCTGCTGGGCTGGCAACCTCGACGGGATGCGGGAGGCCCTGGTCCGCATGCTCGCCCCGGAGGAGGCAACTTTGCGCAGAGAGCTCCACCATGTGCTGCGCTACGCCGACCTGCTCTTTGGGCAGGATCTCGCCGTTGATCGGAGAGCCATTGCCCAAGCTATCGAGCAAGTGGCAGCGAGGCAGGGGGATTTCGACGACTACAAGGGCGCCCTCGGGGGGCTGGCTGCAAGGCTCCGTGCGGAGAAATTCCGCAACGATATCGCTGCGCTAGAGCAACATCGTAGCCGCTATGCCGATGTGGGCGGCTACTACCCGCTGGCCCGGTCCCTCAAGCGGGAGATCACCCTCTTCCTCGGCCCCACCAACAGCGGGAAGACCTACCGCGCCCTGAATGTGCTTGCGGAGGGGGAGAGTGGTCTCTACCTTGCGCCGCTCCGACTGCTAGCTTTGGAGGGGCAAGGAGAACTAGAGAAGCGAGGGAAGCCCTGCTCCTACCTCACCGGCGAAGAGCGAGACTTGCGAGAGGGGGCCACCTTCACCAGCTCTACCATCGAGATGCTTGATTTCCGTACGCCGGTCGATGCAGCCCTGATCGACGAGATCCAGTTGCTGGCAGATCCGTCCCGCGGATGGGCTTGGGCTGCTGCGTTGATCGGAGTGCCGGCGAAGCGGGTGCTTCTCACCGGTGCTCCCGGCTGCCGGGAGGCCGTTGCGCGCATTGCCGAGCTTCTAGGGGAGCCCCTCACCGTCATCGAAACCGAGCGCCTTGCTCCTCTGGAGATCGAGCGCCGCCCTGCCGCACTGTCCAAGATCGAGGCAGGGACTGCGGTGATTGCCTTCTCTCGCCGAGACGTCCTCGATCTCAAGGCGACCATTGAAGAGTCTACGGGGCTGCGCTGCTCGGTGATCTACGGCAACCTCTCACCTCGAGTCCGCCGGGAGGAGGCTCGCCGCTTCCGCGAGGGCGAGGCGGATGTGATGGTTTCTACGGACGCCATCGCCATGGGGCTCAACCTCCCAGTTTCCCGGGTGGTGTTCTTCACCAGCACCAAGTACGACGGCAAGCACGAGCGGTTGCTGACGGACCACGAGATCCTCCAGATCGGGGGACGGGCGGGGCGCCATGGCAAGGCTAGCAAGGGCTCCGTTACCGCCTTGACTCGAGAAGATCTCGCGGTGATCCAGCAGGCGTTCGAGCGGGGACCAGGGTCCATTGGTCCGCCCTTCCAGGTGATGCCTGATGAGCGCCATGTCGAGCTGCTGGGGCATGTGCTCGGTACCGACTCCCTGGAGAGAATCCTTGTATTCTTTTCCCAAGCCATCACCTTCGATGACGAGGTCTTCACCACCGCTGATCTGACCGACCTGTGTGCACTTGCCGCCATTGTCGACAGGAAGCTCCCTCGGAGCGATGCCTTGACCAGGCTCACCTTCGCTTCCGCTCCGGTCGAGGTCGACAACGAGTCGATGCGCCGCGCCTGGGAACGGATGATGGAGGCCTACGCGCTTGAGGACGAGCGGCGGCTTCTGGATTTGTTCGAGGTTGAGGGATACCGCAGACGCCGGATGACCAGCGACCCGATGGTGCTGCTAGAGGCGGAAACCCACCTCAAGACCCTGACCATCTACTCCTGGCTCTCCTACCGCTTCTCCTCCGTCTTTCGCAGCATCGACGCCTGCGACTATGCCAAGGACGTGTTGGCTGGCTTCATTGAGGAGAGCCTTCGAGGGCGTACTGTGCGCCGCTGCAGCTCCTGCGGGACGATGCTCCCGCTGGGGTTCCGCTTCGGCAAGTGCGATGGGTGTTTCCGCAGTGGAGACGGCGAGGGCAGGGGGAGCCGCCAGGGCTCCTGGCAACCCCGCCCCTGCATCTCCAAGGGAAAGCCTTCCTCCAGCAAGCCGCATCCTCGCCGTAAGTGAGTTTGATCGCTATCCCCTGCGACTCCGGTCGTGAGCCTTTCCGATCGCGAGCCTTCTCTGCAGTCCGGTGGTCTTGGGGTTCTTCTCGTCGCCAAAGGTGTCTGTCTGTGGAGCTACTCGGCCCTAGGATGAACCAGTCCGCCAGGTTGACGTATTGCCTTCCTTGACAGAGGAAGAGCCAGACAGAGGGGATTCAGTGGAACACTTCCAGGGGATCTAAGGGCTCGCGTGGTGTCAGTTCCTGACGATTTTGAGCCCTTTGGCGGTGAG
>JANWXX010000244.1 GCA_025057345.1 Polyangiaceae bacterium
GTTCTGGAGCAGACCCCCATCCTCTCTCGAAGGCAGCCGCCAGGTAGGCTTACACATCTAGGCTGGTGTACGACCAATGCAAGGAGACGGACTGGCAAAGGCCCCCGAGGTATACGGGGAGAAGCGGCAGCCTCATCCTCCCACCGAGCCCCTGAATCCAATCAGCTTACTGCCTTACCTCTCAGCCTGCGAAGCCAGTTCTCTAGCAGTCTTGGGCCCATGGGTGTCAAGATGGATTCAGGATGAAATTGCACGCCCTCTAGAGAGAACTGGCGATGAACGATCCCGAGGATCTCCCCCGTCTCGGAGCGAGCGGTGACCCGCAGGCACGCCGGAAGTGTCGTAGAGTCCAGCAGCAGCGAGTTGTAGCGTCCGGCGTCGAAGGGACAGGGGAGCCCCCGATAGAGCCCGGAACCGTCATGATAAACCGGTGATGTCTTTCCGTGGAGCAGCCGGTCGGCGCGAACTACTCGGGCCCCGAAGGCATGACCTATGGCCTGATGGCCAAGGCACACACCGAGCACCGGGATCCGTCCGGCCAGGCGAGGGATCAGCGCTAGGGTGATGCCCGCCTGCTCCGGGGTACAGGGGCCAGGGCCCAAGAGCACACCATCGGGAGCAAGAACGACAACATCCTCGACGGAGAGGGCGTCGTGGCGGACCACGAGGCAGGAAGCCCCAAGTACCTGAAGCGCCTGCACCAGGTTAAAGGTGAAAGAGTCGTGGTTGTCGACGAGCACCACACGGGGCGAGGTCACGGCGACGATGGCCTCCCCAGCGATTCCGCCAGGGCAGCGCCCCGCTGATCCAGGGATTTTTGCTCCTCCAGGGCGGTCACCATGCGCTCGATCAGCTCGCTCGTGAGCGCCGCCTCGTAGCGGTCGAGGGAGGCAGCCCGGTCGTCGACAAGACGGCGCAGATCCTGGAGGCGCTCCTGACCCCAGGGGGAGCGGACGACCAACGTCCGAGCCAGAGCAGCGCTCTGCTCGGAGGCGGGGCGGACCTCGGTGCGGAGGAGCATGGCAGCTTCCTGCGGCTTTCCCTTCATGGCGAAATCGTCGACCTTGCGGAGCACCTCCACCACCCGCTCGTCACTCTGGAGTCCCCGGCGGAGCACCTCCCGATCCGCATCCGGAGAGCTGCGGTCGCAGCCCACCAGCACCAACAATGCCCCCAGCAGAACGAAGCGGTGAGGGAGTGACAAAGGCTCAAGCACGACAGGGAGTCTAAGAGCTCCAGGGCAGGAGTAACCACCTTTCAATTCTGGGTCACCCACGCCGCAGGCTGGCAGGACCGTCGTCATCGAGGCCAAAGAAGCTCTTGATGGTGGAAAAGAGGTGGCGCTGGGGGTTAGCAGTGGGGCGCTGGGAGGGGATACCGCCTTCCCCCAGGATTTTCTCGAACTGCTCTTGGCGCTCTGCGAGGCGTCGGGAGAGTTCTTCCGCAATCTCCGGGCGCTTGAGGAGCAACCCCCGCAGTTCGGCCTTATCCAGCCGCAAACACTCAACCCGGGAGGTCGCCACCACCGTCTCCCGCCGGGGAGCCCCGGTGAGCAGGCCAAACTCGCCAAAGATATCCGGAGCACGGATCTCCCCCAAGTGCTTCTCCGAACCGCTGGGCAGTTTCACCTTCGCCTCCGCCGTCCCGCTCACCAAGATATAGAGCCAGTGGGCCTCGGCTCCCTGTCGTGAGATCTCCTCACCCTTGCAGAAGGGAGCAGGTTTCAGCTTCTCTGCCAGCGATTCCAGCTCCGAGTCCTGGAGATCATCAAACAGGTGGATGCTGGCCAGGATATCCATACGGCGACGGAGTTCGGCACGGTGCTCGGAGAGCTGGGCCTTGATGCTCTCCTTGAACGTGATAACGCGGCGCTGCGGCTGAGCTAGAGGGATACCAGCGCGGCGCAGCGCCGCATGGATGCGGACAGTGACCAGGGAGCTTGTCGGATCTTCTCGGGCGAGGTCCAGCAGCCAGTAGCGAACGGCGTACTCGACGGCACCCGTTACTGCACTGGAAGCCATCGAAAGGCAGATGCACTCGGGCTTAGGGTCGCTGGCAACGTTCTCCAAGGAAGCATTGTGGAGGGCGGAAGAAACAACCTCGATGACCTGTTCCGGGTCGACCCGGGCGTCGACATGAAAATTGACCCATACACGGCGCTGGAGCCGACTGGTGTCCCGACGCCCGAGTACTAGGATCTGCTGCTGGAGGAGCTGGGAGTTGGGTAGGATGAGGATGTCGCCGTCACGCGTCTCAATGAGGGTATGACGCCAACGGATCTCCCGGACCTTACCCTCCTGACGATCCGTGAGGCGGACCCAGTCCCCTGCTCGGACAGACCCGTCGAGCTGGAGGGCAATGCCGCCGAAGATACTCGCCAGTGTGGGCTGAAGGGAGACGCCGATGACGATGGAAGCCACAGCCGAGGTAGCTAGCAGGCTCCAAACCTCCACGCCGAAGCCCCGGAGCAGGGAGATGAGCGCAATGAAGTAAGCGACACCGATTATGAGATCCCGCACGATATCGGGAAAGGAGATCCGAACTCGGGGGAGCACCAGAAAGAAGGCAACCAAACCAGTCTGGCTGATGATCAGCGCCTCCAGGAAGAAGTTAGCAATCAGCCGCAGTCGTCCCCCCCAGGTCGTCCCCCCAAACCACAGCAGCAAGGCCGCCGCTCCCATGCTGACCAGGTACATGAGGAAGAAGCTGACGCCAATCCGCAAGTAGCGACGCCTCTCCGGGGCGAACCTACGTACCAGGACCGCCACCACCAGCAAGGAGAGGAGCGCAAAGAGCGTAGGACCCAGACCAGGCCCCAGAAGCCGCTCCAGCCAGTGGATCAGCGTGTTCAAGGACTGCCCCAAGGGCCCTCCGCTAGTGCCTCAGCCTGGCTGCCGCCCCACCACCCTCCGCAGGCCCCGGTGGAGGAAGCCCTAGCACCAACCGCTCGATGAGGGGCAATGCCTGCTGAAGGCATCGCTCCGTCTTCAACTCGTCGAAATGCCCTTCGTACACAAGCAGCAGTACGTAGATGCCAGCGAAGCTCCGGGCCAAAAGCCCCATTCCCTCCTGCACCAGCGAGAGCCTCAGATAGCCTCCTCGCGCGAGTTCACCTATTTCCGGAAGCGAGCGTACCTGGCGGATCGCTCGTCTCGCCATCTGCGATAGAGAAGAAGAAGGCTCGTCAGCGGTCACTAGCCGAAGCTTCGGGCCTAGTAGCTCCTCCGAGGAGATCCCGTGGGATGAGCCCCACACCATGGGTGAGTGGGCGTCAATCACCAGCACCTCCACGGCCCCGACGGCCTCCGCGAGCTGAGCAAGCTCGTCCACCAGCGAAACCCTGCGATCTGCGTGAAGCTCTCGCTTGCCCCCTCCCTCCGCAAGCATTCCCCCGAAGGACGACAGCAACGCCTCTAGCCGCTCAGCAGCCAGCGGATCCGGCGGCCCATCGAAATGGGCCGCCACCACCTTCCCCGAGGGAAGCGACCAGCACAACGCGCCCTCTGGAACCTGCTCCGGAGAGAGCAGACTCACCTGGGAGGCCTTCAGTGAGCGACGGATCACCTCAAGCAAGCGCTCGATCGTTCCCTGGGACGACATAAGGAGCGAGCATACCTTGCCCCGCCTCTGTGAGCACTGAGAAGGGAAAGGGTTACAAACCCAGAACTCGAACCTAGAGGTTTTTAGAGTAGATCACTTGGGCAGAAGCGCGACATCTTGCCCCATCCGCCCTGGCGAGGATGCTCTTGAGCGTCTACCGTCTCGCCAGCCCGCACGAACTCAAGGACGACATAGCCAAGGAGGTCGTCAATGTGAGCGCAAAAAGGCAATCAAATCCCTCTTCTGCTCATCGTCGAGGCCATCGCAGGTATACCAGTGACCTCCGTCCCCGTAAGCTGGCTCAGAGATGGATCCCCGTGGCACCAGGCAGAACAGCGACTCCAGTGAATCCACCGAACCATTGTGCAGGAACCGGGAGAAGGCCCAAAGTCCGTTGAGACGAGGCGATTTGATCCCGTGGGTGATCTCATCTCCCGGTTCAAAGGTGATGTTGCAGCAAGGCTCACCGCTCAGCTCCGGGTCGGACCATCGCCCCATCTCCCGGTCGGTACCAATCTCGTCATAGGTGTACACGTCCAACCCGCTGCCCCGGGGCCCCCCATGGCAACGCAGACACCCCTTCTCGGCAAAGAGTGCAGCCCCCCGTTCCGCCTGGTCCGCAGGAGGAGGGGACAGGTTATCTGGGGACCGCAACGTATAGATGTACTCTACCAGCGGCAGGATCCGCTCCTCGGGCCAATCGGCGAGCTTACCTCCCCCTAGCGAGACGAATTCCTTGACAAAATTGAGCAGGCTCGACGTCCCTCCGGTCCAGCCTAGCATCGCATGGCGCATCCCCGCCGCCGTCTGCTCCTCCGGGTCCGGGATGGCCCAAAGCGCACTAATCTTACTGACTGTGTGTACTCGATCGTTGAATGGGAGCGGCTCAATGAAGAAATCCATCGTCCCCGACTTCCACCGGGCGTAGTGCCGCTGCGCCTCCTTCGGGAACGGTGGCACCTGCCCCGACGCCCCCGCCAGCGGCAGCAGCGCCATCAGCAGCTTCTGCCCCAGCGCCGGCTCCGCTTTCACCCGGTCCAGCAGCGGCTGGATCGCCGCCACCGCCTCCGGATCCTGATCCTTCGCGTTCCCCAGGGGCGTCGCTAGCATCGGGAACAGTGCCATGGCCAGGTTGTGCTTCCCGTACTGGTAGGCGTGGTTCGGCGCCCCCACCGCGTAGCGCCCATCTGGCAGCCGACCAAAGTGGCAGCTCGCGCAGGAGAAGGCCAATGCCTCCACCGTGCCCCCCAGAGGTGTCGTCGGCACCATCCCCAGCGGCAGCTTCGCCTTCGAGGTCGGATCCGCGATCATCCCTAGCTTCGAGAACCCTGGGCCGATCTCCTCCGGGAAGTTCTCCACCAGGAACTTCGGGATCACCGCCGGCACCCCTGCCGTTCCGAAAGATTCGTAGAAGAACATGGACTTCCCGCACAGCAACCGCGACCGCCGATCCTTCGCCCCTTTCCAATACCGTTCGCAGGCCCCCGCCAGCTCCCCCCCCTCTAGCACGGCCAGCAGATCTCCACTGATGTTCACCAGCCCCCCGTCGTCCACCGCAGGTGCTCGGAAGATGTCGAACGATACCTTACCTCCTGCCCCGCTGCTTTCCCCTGCGCCTGCCCCCGCCGGCTCCGCGGACCCCGCCGAGCACGCACCCAACCCCGCTGCTCCCATCATAAGGACCACTCCCAGAACACCAGGTCGCACAAACCTCATAGCGAGAGGTGGTACTTCCAGCTTCTGTGCATGTCAACTGAGTGACAGGGCTCACTCGGGTTGCGCTCATCCAGGCAACCCCGACCCCCGGGTCAGCGGATAACGGGGAGGCGAGGACGAAGCTCCTTGGTGCTTCCTTCCAGGTCGGGGGTCTTGACAAAGGTAGGGGCGGGTCGAGGCGGCAAGGGAGGATCCCAGGAAGCGAGGTTTTCTGGAAGGGGCCCCGGAAGGGTAGGCTGCACCGTGCGCTCCAGGAGCTGGAAGTCGTGGCGTACTTCCAAGGAGAGGGGCAGCCCTCGCTCAGGACCACGCTGAGCAAACCAGGCCCGGGCCGCGTTGACGTTCTTGATGAGGGTATAGTGCTGGGGATCCGTCTTCGCAGCGGTGGAGAAGTAGTTCATCATCCCATCGAGGTCACCGCGAGCGTAGGCAATGCAAGCAAGGTGGTTAAAGACCAAACCTGGCAGGGGGTAGCCCAACTCCAGAGCACGGCGGATATGATGCTCTGCCCGATCAAGCTGGCCTGCGTGGTAACAGGCTGCACCGAGATCCATGTGGGCAGCATGGTAGTCACCGAGACGGGCAAGAATGGCCTCATAGCCCTCCAGAGTTTCCTGGTAGCCGACGCGGAGCCCGCTATTCTGCAAGAACCATTCATTCATCAGGGCAGTATCTTCTGAAGATGCGTCAAAAGGGGTCTTTAGTTCTTGAAAGCGCTCGATGAAATAGACACTCCGGTCAAGCCATCCGGCAGCCTCAGCGTCGGCAAAATCACGGGTGCCCGGGTAAATGGAGAGGCAGGAAAAGATGTACTCATGGGGCCGAGCGCGGGCTAGGAAACGAAGGGTTTCCTGGAAGGAATCGGCTGTCTCGCCCCGATTGCCGAGCATCATATAGTAGCGCACCTTGATGCCATACCTCCGGGCGAGTTCGGTGGAGGCCACGATCTCGTCGACTGTGATCTTCTTGTCGATGAGATCGAGGATCCGTTGAGAGCCAGACTCAACACCGAGGCTGAGGCGCTGACAGCCAGCGAGGCGCATCTCTCGGAGCAGCTCGTCGGTCAGCAGATCCACACGGGTATCGCAGCTCCAGAAAAAGCGCAGACCTCGCTCCCGAATGGCGCGGCAGAGCTGGAGTACCCGCTTCTTGTGGGTGGTGAAGGTGTCGTCCTTGATCTGGATCATCTTGACCGGAAGCCTGGCCAGGCATTTCTCCATCGCGTCCAAAACATACTCGACGGAGTTGGCCCGAAAGCCACGGCCCCAGGAGGTTTCGGCGCCGCAGAAGGTGCAGTTCCACGGGCACCCTCGGGAGGTCATCAGGATGTGTGTGGGGAAGTAATCGTGGGGAGAGGCGAGGGTATCCAGGTTCTGTACGGAGGGGCGCTCCGGCGCCTCCACGATGGCGTCACCATCCCGGTAGACCGTGCCGGGGACACCCCGGGGATCCTGCCCCCGAGAGAGCCGATCGAGCCAATCAAGGAAGGAAAGATCGCTCTCACCCACAAAGGCAGTATCCACGGCACGGTAGTGGAAAAGAACCTCCCGAGGGAGCGGCGTGACATGAGGCCCCCCCACCGCGATATGGGCGTTTCTATGGAACCTCCGGATTGTTTCGGCACAGAGTTTGACTCCGTGGCGATTGGCAGTCCAACAGGACATCCCGTAGACGTCGGCGTCGATCTTCTGTAGGGCATCCTCAACCTGGGGCCACGGAAAGGCGGAGAGGTTGATCACCTTGACCTGGTGGCCAGCCCGGAGTGCCTGGGCTCCGAGGGAGAAGAGGCCGTAGGGGGTCTGGTAAAAGTCCGCGTCCAGATCTCCCGGACGATAGCCAGGGGGCGGCCCGTCGCAAGGATCCGGAGCCTGGTCCGGGGCTGGGATCTTCCAGGGCGGCGGGTAGAGCAGAGCCACGCGCATTACACCCAAGGCTACCTGAGGGCCCCTGGTAAGGGCTACCGGAGAGCATCGTCCCGACTACACTCGCGCCTCGTGAAACGGCAAACGCTCACCCTCGCCGCCGGGCTGCTGGGGCTCAACCCTGGCTGCAAGTGCCCTAACGATCGCCCTTACGTTCC
>JANWXX010000245.1 GCA_025057345.1 Polyangiaceae bacterium
TTGACCCTACCCGACGCTATCCAGATATCGGTGCCTTCTGGGGAGCTCTCAAGCATGCGATTCAGCAGGATGAAGAGCTGTCGAAGCACCGCACCCCCCAGCCACCTCCGGCGCTGACCTCACCGCTGGGCCCCAAGACCAAAAGGGGAACCTTGATCCTTCACCCCGAGGCCGGACCCTTCGCCGAATCTACTACCTCCAGCTCCATCTTCGCGGAATCCAGTACCAATAGCCGAAACATCTTCCCTGAATCCCCTACTGCTAGCGGCCCTCGCGGCACGCTCCACATGCCGGTCCACCAGGGAGGCAGCCAGCCCCCTGTCAACAGCCACCCCATCACCATCCGCCCCCCTGGCGCCGAGTTGCCTGCGGACCCTCTGGGCCCCACCCATTGTGGGCAGCCCCGGAAAGGGGCCTCCCCGCTCTCGTTCACAGTCCAGCCCGGCCAGGATCTCCTCACTTTGGAGCAACGGACCCTTATTGAGCAACAACCATACCCTCTTTCCTCCCCTCCCCCCTCCCCTACCTCCCACCCTCCATCTGCCCTCTCTTCCATCCCTCCTATGGAAACCCAGGGTGCCTCGCCGTCTCTACCTCGCTGGCTGCTGGTGTTTCTAGGGCTGGGTGGCCTAGGGGCGCTGCTTGCCAGTGGCTGGTTCCTTTCCCATATGCTCACCCGCTAAAACAAGCTATCCTACAAGACCCATGCGCGCTGCCCTGCTGGCTTTGGTGTTGACGACCCCCTTCCTGTACCCCACCCAGGTGATTGCCGAAACGCCCCTGAGTGACTGCACCAGCTCCTGCGACAAGGAGGCAGCTGCTTGCGTCGACCAATGCGAAAACACCCATGCTAACGACCCAGCAGCTCGCGTGGGCTGCAAGGTCAAGTGCGCAGACGCCCGGAAAGCCTGCAGCAAGAAGTGCAAGTGAGCACCCCAAGTTCGAGAAGATCCACTTACCCCCGCGCCACCGGCAGGGTCACCACAAAGCGTGCCCCGGGAGTGACGGCCTCGGCGGCGATCTGCCCGCCGACCTCCTCTAGCAGACCACGACACACTGCCAACCCCAGCCCGGTCCCCTCTCCTACCGGTTTGGTCGATACGAAGGGCTCGAATAGCGTCGGCAGGACGCGCGGATCGATCCCCGGCCCATCATCCTCCACCGTGAGACGCACTACCTCACCCTCCTGGCGCGCTTGAATCGTAACCCTCCCCTTCCCTCCCGTAGCATCCGCGGCATTCTCCAGTAGATTGAGGAGTACCTGTGCCAGCGATTCCCGCCCTAGCACCACTGGCGGTAGCTCCCGGCTTACTTCCACCGTGAGGACCACCTCCCGCATCTTCTTCTGCGGCCGGAGCAGCTCCAGCACCTCATCTACCGCCTCCGCCAGCCGACCCGGCGCTTCGGCCTCCGCACCAACGGAACGCGCGGGACGAGAAAAGTCCAAAAGACGCCTCAGGATGCGGTGAATACGCTCTGTTTCCCGGCGCATCCTCCTCAGGAAATCGCGCTCCTCCTCCGGCGCAAGCCCCCCCTCAAGCAGCAGATCCTGCAGCCCCATCAGTGCTGCCAGTGGGTTGCCGACCTCGTGGGCCAGCCCTGCCGACAGGCGCCCCACCGATGCGAGTCGCTCCGAGCGTACCAGGCTTGCCTGTGCCGCCTTCAGCTCCGCAGTGGCCTTCTCCAAGGCATCCACCTTGGCTTGGAGTGCTTCCTCATTCGACAGCAGTCGCCCCGTCATCGCTGCTAGGCTGTGCCCTAGCTCGATCAGCTCCACGGCACCGCTAGCCGGTGGCTCCAGACGCCGGACCCCGCTCACCATACGGCTCGCCGCCCTAGAAAGCGCGTCGATGGGTCGTACCACCAGCCGCGTCAGCGCAAAGTACACAAACACCAGCAGCGCTAGCGCTACCAGCACCATGTAGAACCCCACCAGCTTCAGGAGTGTTCCGCCCTGACCGATCTGGTCATCCACCCGCATTGCCACCAGCACTGACCCCTGCCCCCCAGGGACTAGCACCAGCAGTGCCGGACCATGGCGCGAGGTGACCCGCAGCACCGCTTCCTCCCCGGGGCGTACCCGCAGGGGCAGAAGCGCCTCGCCATCTTCTCCACCGGATCGGGAGAGCTGCTGCCCGTCAGGGCCGTAGAGTGCCAGCCCTACCAGCCCCGAAGACGAGGTGAGTTGGGCGTCCAACAGCGGCCCTAGGGAAGCGGGAGCGCGGCTCTCCTGGGCCTCTGCCAACCGCGCTGCCACCACTCGCCCCATAGCTCGGGCATGGATCTCCCGCTCCCGACGAAGCGCTGCCCGAGTTAGCTCGGAGACAGCAAAAAAGAGCGGACCAAAGGCCAGCCCAAAGAGTGCCCCAAGGGCCAGGACAAGCTGAAGCCGGATCCCAAGGCGCACCCTTCCACTCTACCCGACCTCACGCCCTCAGCAGCTCTTTTCCGCTTGCTTCGCCTCCCTCCGCTGCAGGTGCCAGGCACAGTAGGTAGACCACTGCTGCAGCCAGGTAGCAAGCCGAGCCCACCAGATAGGCAACACGTAGCCCATAGTGAATAGCCAGGTAGATAGCCACGCCACTGCCCGCCACGCTGAAGAGCCCGTTGATCCCCCAGCTCCAGGCGACGAGCCTCCGCTCCCCCCGGAGCGCTGCCATCCCCAAAGGCAACGGGCACCCCAGCAGCAACCCTAGCGGAAGAATGGCTAGCACCAACCCTGCGGTACGCATCGGGAGTACGAAACCGGTAAGCAACTCCGCTAGCGGTTCCGCTAGCCCCAACCCGGCGAGCTGCACCGCCAGCAAGACTCCGAATACCGCCCCCTTCCCCTTGCGCGGCAGTGCGGCGAGGCGCCCCGACAGCAGCGCGCCAACCCCTGTGGACAGCAGCAGCGCCGCCAATACCACCGCCAGCGAGAGCGTAGGGTTGCCCACCACCAACACACTTTGCTGGAGCAGCTTCATTTCGATCAGCATGAAGCCCAATCCCAGCAGAGCGAAATACACGCTTGGCGCGGCAACCCCCACCGTCCCTCCAACCCCGCGCCGCAGCAGCAGCCCTAGCGGAATGACTAGAAATGCTCCGATCAACAGGAAGATCGTCACTAGCGACTGGCGGAGTACCTGTACGTCCCCGCCCGCCGGCTTGCCTTCAAGAGCTCGAAGAAAGAAATAGAATGGCCGATCGTCCGAGTTGGGCTCCATGTCGAAGGGGAAAGAAGCGTAAGTTGCCTTCCGGTCTGGGTCCGTGATCAATCGGGTGATGGCTGCATCCCCACCGCGCCCTGGGGTATAGAGGTCGGTGAACTCCAAGCGCTTACGCGCCTCATCTACAATAGCGATCTCAGCCTCGGTGAAGGGAGTGCGGCGCAGCATCACATGGGTCAGCTCCCGGCCTCCGAAATGGGGGCTGGCCACGGACGTAACCATCAGATGGCGCCCCGGGTTCTGCACCCCCAGGCTCCGCAGTGCTTCCACCGCGATGCCAATCCCCTTGATAGCGTCGTACTCTGGGGAGTAGCGAGCCCGCAGAAATGCCAGCACCCCATCCTCCCGAGTGCGCGCTAGATAATCCCGGAACGCTTCCACCGTGTAGAGGTAGTTCTCCGTTAGTGCAAAGGCCCCCGCCCCGGTCGCTGCTCCAGAGTCCACCCAGGTCACCGTCACGACGTCGTACTGCCTCCGGTCCCGCTTGACGTAGGTGCGTGCATTTTCGAAATGCACCGTCACCCCCGGCTGGTAGTAAGGACGCCCCGAATAAGCCCCAAACGTCTCATTCACCAGCCGACCCACCAGCGGGTTCACCTCCACTCCAACGACAGGAACCTTGTCGAAATACCGCGCCATCAGCACGTCAAAGCCTGCCCCCACCCCCAAGACCAGTGTCGACCCCGACGGCTTGAGCAAGTGCGGTAGACTCGTAATGTCGTAGGCGAAGAAGTCCATCCCCTTTACATCCCCAGGAAAATGCTGGATCTGCGTCCCTGCTACCCCCTCGATCAGCAGATCGTACTGCTCCGGATGCCACTTTGTGTAGGTCCGGCTCAATCCCCAGGTGTAAAACGCACCTTTCCGAACAACCACCCGGGAAAAGTCGTTCCATTCGTCGGCCACCAATCGCTCCAACCTCATGTTCCGGATCACCGGCGGGCGGAACAAAGCCGACCCGCGGAGCGCCAGCGCCCCGCCCCCGAAGAGCACCAGCAGCGCGGCCCCCGCGGCCCCTGCAGCGCGGGTATTTCCCGTCCCCAGGAAGAACAGCGGCGAGGCCAGCCCCGCCAGCAGGAAGATCAGGATCAGTGCCAAGGGAGCGGGCACCGCGTCCAGCAGGAACACCGCCACCACGCACCCCGCCGCTGCCCCCAGCAGGTCGATGGCGTAAAACGTCCCGAATTCCTGGTGGTACGCCTCGAAGATCACCGAGATCAGCACGCCCCCCAGCAGGAACGGCGCGAACAGCACGCCGAAGATCGCCATGTAGGCCACCTGCCCGGCGGTCCCCTCCGCACCCATCTCCGGGTAGAACCGGAGGTAGATCACCGTGGCCAGGGCGCCGACGAGGCCCAGTGCCAGCGCCGCCCGCCCTGCCCGCTCCGGCGCCCCCAGGGGGACCTCCCCCCGAAGCGTCACCCAGAGCCCTCCGGCGCCAAGCCCGAGCATCGCCACGCTGATGCTCATGAACGCGAAATAATAGCCAATGGTCGCGGAGAACAGCCGCGTCAGGGCGATCTCGGCCAGCAGCAGTGCCGCCGTCACCAGGGCGAAGCCGGCGCGGACCGGCATGGTCCCCACAGGGGATGGAAGGTCTTGCACGGCGCGGCCTTAGCCGGATCGCCTCCCCGCGACCACCGGTTGTGGTAGCACCTCGGCCTTGCCCATGGGACCGTCCACCCGCGGACGTCCACGTCCACGTCCACGTCCACGTCCACGTCACACGTCCACGTCACACGTCCACGTGCTCGTGCTCGTGGACGTAGACGGTCCCATGGGCAAGGCCAGCACCTCTAGCGCAACGGACGGAAATGCCACCGTCCTCACCCATCGTTGACACGAGCACGAGTGCCCCCTGGAATCCTCCCTCGTATTCCTATTTTTTTGACAATACTTGGATGGCATCCATAAGCTCAGGATCGATACCCTTGGCAAAACTTTGGGCAGAGAAGGTGCTTGGTACTTGGGGTACAATCCCTACCCCATGAAAGACGGATTGATTTCCGTCCGCAAAGCGAACATCCATCCCGGTGAATGTGACAGCAAATCCTGCGGGAAGCAACAAAGCCGTGATGTTCCCGTTGGTGGCTGCACTGGGCTTTCCCACGACAGTTACCCGCTTTGCATCAACCAGCATGGTTGAAAATGTTTCTGCTGCAGATACGGTCTGCGTACCTACGATGAGAGCGATCGGGTTGGGATACGGGTTGGAAGGATTGAATGCATAGGCAATCTCATCTACCTCCGTAAGTTCCGGTCCAATACGTATCGGTGTGAGATATATAGGACTCGAAAACTTCTTCAGAATAATATGCCGGGCGATTTCATAGATGTCGACCCCAGGATAACCCCTCATATCCAGGACCAACCCTTGGGATCCGTTAGCCTCTTGCAAAGCTTTCTCAAAATCCTGCATGGATGAGAGAACTTGGTCCGAAAGATTGATGTAATAAAGGGAAGGGGCTCCTAGATCTGTCAGGTATCCAGCAGGACGCAGAGAAGCTACCTGGGACACGGCTGCATAATCCTCCACCGGCTGAGGGTTGGCAGTATGCGTGCGTAGAGAACCCTGTGGATCTCGGAGCACCAATTCAACAGGACCGTCGAGCTGGAGCAACTCGCTGACGGCCAACATGAACCGGTACCCGGGACTGGCTGCACTCGTGCGTGCAAGCTCAGTAGCTAGCAGCTCCGTAAAGGGTACTCCTTGCATGGAAACCAATGTATCCCCAGGATTGATACCTGGCGCCTTGGAATGGCGTACCACCGGCTCTCCGTTCACCTCTTCCAAAAAGAGAGGCAGAAACCCCTTCGGTGGAACACCGTAGAGATCAGCGACGAAGCCATGGCCATCCTGAATCGATGCCAGAAACCGGCGTAGATTTTGGCGGATTGTCTTTCGATTCAAAGGCTCTTGCAAGGAACCCAAAACCTCCAGGAGTCGCTCATCAACAACATCCCCTACTACGGGGAAATAAGGGAAGAACCGGCGCAATGTCCCGTGTGCCAGGATCATCGCCGCTTGGGTTTCCGCCAGGGACTCCCCCTTCGGTTTCTTTTTGCCAAACGTGTTGACTACTGCAAGATTAGGCCGGTTGGCAGCTCCTTGAGCAGCTTTCGGCGGAGTGGCTCCCTGCCCAAGCACTTCCTCCACCACGCATTCTGGTGCAGAACTTCTCCGATCTGCCGGTAGCACATCGGGCACTTGCTTCCCCTCCAGCGCAAGTGCCTTGATACGAACATAGACCCCCTTGTTCCCCACTCCTTGCCACCGAGATTCAGCAACATCTGCCCGAACGTCTTCTCCCACAATCCATGCGCGTTGAGCCAAACGCAAGGTGATGGCCAGCTCAGCTGCTTCAGGAGCTAGCTCGGGTCCAGTCACCAGCGCAAGACGTAGGTCTTCTTGCCCTTGAGCTACAATCGGCTCCTGAGGTACTTCCTTGATGCTTTGGCTGTAGACGTTCGGATTGGCGATGGCCTCATCGGTAAACCCATAATGAGCACGCAACTGCTGGCTCAGTCGAGGCACGTTGGTGCTCATGGCAAGACCTACAGCTTTTTCCAACGCAGCTCGGAGGGAGGGCACGTCGGGCAAATCACGTAGATCTACAACAACACTCTTGGCTCCAGCGGGCAGTGTCGCTTGTCCCGTTCCTGGCCGAATCCAAACGGTATCCCCTCTCATTTCCATTTGAACAGGGTCCAGGGAAGTTTTTGGATTTGCGGAGCGGTTACAGGCTACATCTTGTGTTCCCGCAACATAAGCCTCCAAGTCTACCGTCTTGAGGGATGCATCCTTCTGGAGACTTTTCACCAGCGCTTCATCAATTTGCAGTACGTCCTGAATGGGTGCGAAAAAGCGCACCAGAGCATGAACAGCGGACAAGTCGATAGGAAGAGATGACGTACCAGCAGGTCCGCCAGGCAAGCGAGCACATCGTTCTTCCGAAGGCACAGGAGGAGGATCTTCTGCCATACACAAGTTGCGCCCGCCCCCCCCGGCGGGGGGCCCGGGGGGCCCGCGGGGGGGGGGGGGGGGGGGGGGGGGGGGGGGGGGGGGGGGGGGGGGGGGGGGGGGGGGGGGGGGGGGGGGGCGGGGGGGGGGGGGGGGGGGGGGGGGGGGGGGGGGGGGGGGGGGGGGGGGGGGGGGGGGGGGGGGGGG
>JANWXX010000246.1 GCA_025057345.1 Polyangiaceae bacterium
TCACAGAACCCATCTTCGGGGAGGGTTCTTGCGAAAGAGTCGTCTCCTAGGGCAGGACGTACGATACTCCACCGGGTATGTCCGGGCGTGCGACGCTACTGCTCTGCTGGCTGCTAGTGCTGGGGGGTTCCCTTCCAGCGGGGGCTCGACCCAACGATGGGCCCTCGCCGGCGGTCCTAGAGGCTGCCAAGGATTTCTTCCGCAAGGGGAACGCCGAGATGGATGCAGGCAACCACGAGCGCGCCCTGGAGTATTTCCTCCAGTCGAGGGCACAGGTGCCCTCCATCGCCAATACCAACAATGCGGGGCTGGCTCTGGAGAAGCTGGGTCGTTTGGACGAAGCGCTGGAGATGTACGAGAGCTTGCTGCGAGAGTTCGCTGCGCGGTTGACCAGCGAGGAGCGGACGGCCGTCAACGACAAGGTGGTCGCACTGCGGCGGGAGATCGGCACGCTGGAGGTATCGGCCAACGTGGATGGTGTGCTGGTGATTGACGGGAAGAGGCGGGGGGATCTCCCGCTTTCGGAGCCACTTCGGGTGATGCCTGGGCCTCATGTGGTGCGGGTCATCAAGGATGGCTATGCCTCGGCTGAGGCAACCATCTCTGTGGGAGCGGGGCAGAGCGCCCGGGTGGATCTCAAGCTGGAAGCGCTTACGGCGGTGGGGCGGCTTCGGGTGACCGACAGCTCTGGAGTCTCCGGCGTGGAAGTGCTGGTGGATGGCGCGCCGGTGGGATATGCACCCTGGGAGGGGGCGTTGGGGCCAGGGCGACATCTCGTAGCGCTGCAGGGCAAGGAAGTGGGGACTGCGCCAGTAGCGGTGACGGTACTGGTGGGTCAGGTGGTCAAGGCAGAGTTGAAGGCAGTGAGGCTGGGCCCTGTGCTGAGCGTGGTATTTGAGCCGATGACGGCGAAGGTGACCTTGAACGGCGTGGAGGTGGGTTCGGGGCCGTGGCGAGGAAGATTGCCCGCTGGAGAGCACACCTTTGAAGGGCACGAGGAGGGATATTTCCCTGCGACGGTGCAGGTGGGGGTGACCCAAACGACGGTGAACGTGGCGCTGCGGTTGGACGAGAAGCATCCGCGGTGGCGCCAGGCGAGAAGCGGAATATGGAGGCTAGGGGCGATGCTGGCGGGCGCCTATGGAGGGAATCTGGGGAGCAAGGCGGAAGCCGACTGCGCGGAGGGCTGCGGCAAGGCGGCGGCAGGAGGGATCGTGGCGGGGCGCCTCTCGTTCCACCTACCCAATCGGCTTTTCTTTGATGCCATGGTCGGAGCGCTCCAGGTGGAGCGAAGCCTAAGTCGCACCGTAGCTCGTGGGCAGGCTACCTATTCGCTGCAGGACCAGCTCCGCTTCCAGGGATTGATGGCGCAACTCGGTGCCGGGTATCAGGTTCCTCTGAGCAAGGACTGGTTTCTTGGTGGTCGAGTGGGGGTCGGCTTCCTGTCCCTCAAGGTCAGGGACGAGATCGAAGGTGCCCTCCGCGTTCCCTCAGGGGATGCGGAAATTCTTGTGGATAGAAACGGAAGCGATCGCCGAAGTGCGACCCTGGTGGTGGCGCCGTCGCTGGGGCTGGAGGGAAGGGTAGCGAAGCGATTGCACCTGGGGCTGGGGTTGGGAGCGCTGCTCTCGTTGCTCGACGGGCCGGACTTCGACCACGGGGAGGTGCTGCCTCGGGGAGAATGCAAGAAGATGGGCGACCCAGGGTGCCTCCGGGGGGATAATTTCACCGCCAACGAGCGGTCCTATTCCCGCTTTCTTCTGTGGACCCCGCAGGTTTCGCTGGGGGCCGATTTCTTACCTTGGAAGGAAAATGAAGATGACAAAGCGCAAGCGACTCTCCGCGCTCCGTCGAACTCTGGTGCTGGCAGCGTTGCTTGCTGCGGCTCCCGCTGAGGCCCTGGAGTGGCAACAGCCTGGCCCCGGAGATACGCTGGAAGTGGGGTTGCTTTCTCCAGCGGTGGTGCCTCTGGCCGACGGACGTACGCTCGTGGTTGGCGGCCTGACCGGTGCCCTCACTTCCTTGGAGGCGGTGAATAAGGCGTACTTGATAGATCCGTCGGCACCTTCCCCACAGAAGATGATTGCCGAGGCTGCCTCCATGGCTACAGCCCGCCACGGCCATGCAGCAGTGCTCTTGCCTGGAGGGAAGGTGCTGGTGGTAGGTGGGTTTTCTGATGCGAAGGGAAGCACGGCCCTCAAGTCAGCGGAGATCTATGATCCGTTGACCAATACCTGGACGCTCGCTGAAGAAACCGGGGCGGAACGGGCCTGGGCTACTGCCACGGTTCTACCGGATGGTCGCGTGCTCTTGGTGGGAGGAACAAACGGTCAAAACAGCTTGGATTCCGTAGAAATCTTCGATCCCTTCGCCAAGAACGGTGCTGGCAAATGGAACGGCCTGGCTCCGATGAAAATCAACGGCGAGAGCCTGGGGCGCCACGCTCACTCGGCCACGCTGCTACTGGACGGGAGGCTGCTGGTTGCTGGCGGCGTCCGGGGGACCGGAGTCACCCAGGATGCGCTGCTGCTGGATCTCTCCGCGCCCTCTGGGCAACCGTGGAGCAAAGCATCCAACATAGGTCAGATGCGTGCTGGTCATACGGCTGTACGCATGCGAGGAGGCCAGGTGGCGCTGTTGGGAGGGTGCAGTAGTGTGCCCTCCTTCGAGATCAGCGACAACGCGGCTGCCGGCTGTGTCCCAGAGAACGGGATCCGCTTCTATACCCCCGAAAAGAATAGTTGGGGCCAACTGAGTGGACCCAACCCGGTAAACCCGCCCCTAGGAGGACGTATCTGGGTGGGCTTGCGCAACGGATGGCTTCTAGCGGCGGGGGGGCGCTACAAGGGCGCAAACGGTCTCTCTGAGAAGTCGGTTTCCTTCCTGAGGGCTCCCCTCCACGACGACAAAGATCCCGGCAATGTGGAAGCTTCGTTGGGTTCCTCTTGGAGCTGGTTCGAAGAGGATGGTTCCTCCAAACTCACTCTGCAAGTGCCACGAGCCTTCGCTGGGGTCGCTGTGGATCAGCGCGGACGTGTCCTGGTGGTGGGCGGCCTCAAGGACGGCTTCGCCCAGAAAACCATTGAGTTCCTCGATTACCTGGACAACGGGGCCCCCTGTCCCCAGGGCCTGCTCACCCCTCTGGAGTGCGCTAGCGGGGTCTGCTCCGATGGGGTCTGCTGCGATCGGCGCTGCGATTCCGATTGCGATGCCTGCACCAAAGAAAAAACCAATCTCGGTAAGGACGGCCTCTGCGGCGCCGACTTTGCGAAGGAGGGAGAAATCGGCTGCAAGCTTGATAAGGCGCTCTGCGACATCAAGAGTAACTCCATCGATGTGGGGCGGTGCTCCGGGGGATTTTGCATCACCCAGGTACAAGTCTGCGGGTACTTCAAGTGCGAGGATAAGAAACCGTGTCCGACCAGCTGCGTTACCTCCAGCGACTGCATCTCCGGGAAACCACCGGTTGTATGCACGGCGCAGAAGATTTGTTCCCCCGAGCTAGAAAACGGTTCTGTTTGCCTCGTCCATGCGGACTGCGCGTCGGGGCATTGTGAGCCCAACGCGCCCGCCTCGACGAACAACAAGGCTCCTCCCAGGGTCTGCTGTGCTCAAGATTGCGATGAAGACAAGTGCGACAGTGCGGGGGTCATCCGGAACTTCTGCGATAGCAACGGAGCATGCAAGAAGAGCTACGAGTATTGCCAAGGCTTTGTGTGCAACGGGGCTACTTGCCTAACCTCTTGCTCCACCGACAAGGACTGCATCCAAGGGTACTTCTGTGACCAGGATGCCCTGTGTAAGCGCCAGGCAAAGCTGGGAGAAAGCTGCACGAAGGACGAGCAGTGCGACGGCAAGGGCAACGTCTGTGCTGAAGGTGTTTGCTGCAATGATGCTGCCTGTAAGAATGCTTCCTGTCGCTCTTGCCTAAGTGTGAATACGGGGGTTTCCGATGGCACCTGCGCACCTGTGCAATATGGCATGGACCCTCGCGACTTTTGCTTGAACGAACTCAACGAGAAACCCTGTGGCCAGACCGGGGTTTGCAATGGGGGTGGGGCATGTGAGGTAGTTGCATTCAACGCACCTTGCGCGCCTTCTAGCTGTACCGATCAAGTCCAGACGGATTTTCTCTGCAACGGCTCAGGGAATTGCGTCGAGCGCACGACCACTTGTCCCGGGAATCTGGTCTGCGATGCAAGTGGGAGCAAGTGCAAGAGCGGATGCGACGGGGATTCCGACTGCGCCGATGGCTTCGCATGCAACACGAAGGAGCGGACTTGCAGCACCCGATGCGAGGACAAAAGGGACTGCAAGCCAGGCTTCAATTGCAACAAAGTTACCGAGCGATGTGTGCAGGTGGCCACCTGCATCGACGAGAGGAACTTGCTCACCAAGCAAGGGGAGCCGAAGTCATGCCGCGATGGTCACAGATGTCGCGACGACCTCGAAGGGGGGGCGGAGGCTTGCCTTGAGCCATGTCGCTCATCCCTCGATTGTTTGGATGGCCTCGTTTGCAGTGCTAGTGGGAACTGCCGCCTACCTCCCGTAGCTGCGGAGCCGAGCGATTGCTTTTGCTCTTTGCCAGGGCGTCCTGCTCCGATGTCCCTCATGGTACTGGCACTGCTGGCTCTGGGGCTCGCAGGCGCTCGTCAGCGGCGGCGGGCTCGGTAGATCCGGTAATCCCCCTCTCGGTTGGTTCGGTGGCGCAATCTGCCACGGAGGGGACGTTTACGGCGACCGGAGGGAGTAGAGGGGCGCTTGAGGGACCGACGAGCCCGGTGACTAGTGAGGGGGTTGTACCGGTTGGTTATCCCAAAGGCGCGGCCTGTGCGGTTCTCCACCGCCGCGCTGTAGTTGCTCGAATTGTCGATGTGATAAGGAGCTCCCAAGGTCGAGGATAACCTATGCTGAGAGAAGCTGGCCTGGCTATGAGGCTACTCCCTTCGGCACAGCACCCTCCTAACCTAGGGCCAAGTGACCTTCCCATGAGCGAGCGTATCCTCCTTCAGCAACCGGAGGTGACCATCACGGACCGGGAGGCTCGCTTTCCAGGTGGCACAATCCCGCTAAAGCACCTTCGGCGCTCTTGGATCATCACAAGACGTCCTGGTCTAGCCGTGGGCGCAGTCCTGGCATTTTTGGGGGGAACACTGGTGCTCCGTGGAGTAGGGCTTTTCCGTCTGGTCGGGGCAGTGCTTGTAGGGTACGGGGTGCTTCGCGCTCGTGCGGAACGACACACCCTCATGCTCCAGCTGGATGGAGCTACCTCCCCCTGGATTGCCCTGGAAACTCGGGACATCTCCGTGGTTCAACAGGTGTTGACGGCTCTGGCGCAAGCGAAGATGTCTGGTGAGCGGGAAGATTATGGTAGGTTGGGGAACGAATGACCGGCAAAGGACGGGGAAGATCCGGCGTGGAGGAACCTGATCTAGGGGCTACGCTCGGCTTCATGCGATTGCTCTGGGGGGTCGATCACGCACTGCAATTGCTCTCCAAGCGGATGGAGGCTCGCTTGGGGGTCACAGGGCCCCAACGGCTGGTGCTGCGGCTGTTGGGGCGATTCCCCAACAGTACTGCAGGGTTTCTGGCGACGATCCTCAAGACGCACCCGAGCACTCTGACCGGGGTCTTCCACCGGCTGGAGGAGCGGGGGCTGATTTGCCGGACCGTCGACGCAGAAGATCGAAGACGAACGCGAATCTCGCTGACGCGGGAGGGAGAGGCACTCAATGCCCAGCGGAGCGGCACCGTGGAGGCGGCTATTCGCCGAGCGCTTGGCCGCATCTCGGAAGAAGATTATGCCGCTACCGAGCGGGTGCTCCTCACCGTCGTCGAGGAGCTGGAGCGAGACATCGATTGATTCAAGGGCAGAAGAGCTGGGTAGCGTTGGGTTCTTCACCGGTGCATTTCCCGTTGAGGCAGACACCTCCAAAGCAACGGCTATCCGGGTCGTCGGAGCAAGCAGCGCCTGGGTTGAGGTAGGCAGCACACTGGTTCTTGGAGGAGCAGAAGCTGCGGCTCTTGCACTGGTCGTCGTCGGAGCAGGAGGCTCCCTCGCTGAGAGCAGCGGTGCAGGTTCCCTGGGCGCAGTAGGCGTCCTTGGTGCAGTCGAAGGAGGCGATGCAGGATCCGCCGATGGCGACCCCGGGAATACACACTCGGGAGGAGGCATCGCAGCGAAGTCCCTCCTCGCAGCGGTAGACAATGCCGACGGCAAGCTTCGGATCTTCATTGACAACGAGGGTCTGGCGGGCATCGCCGACGCAGGGGGTGGCGTCCTCCTTACCTGGGAGAACATGTTGGCAGATCCTCTTGGGTTCGGGGCCGACTTCCTCGCAGCGGACCTCACCTTGCGATGGAGGCCCGCAATCGGTGCTAGAGGAGCAGGGCTCTCCAGGGGCCTTGCCGACAGGGCCGGGGCTGACGGAGATGGCACCTAGGCATTCAGGGATGCCATTATCAAGGGTGGTGCAGGCGTCGCTC
Organism: Polyangiaceae bacterium; assembly: GCA_025057345.1. Taxonomy (GTDB): domain Bacteria; phylum Myxococcota_A; class Polyangia; order Polyangiales; family Polyangiaceae; genus JANWXX01. The sequence continues at coordinate 6,487 of JANWXX010000246.1, forward strand.
TTGCCTGCGAGAGCCTCGAGCTTGGTGATGCAGCTTTGCCCTTTGGCCTTGTCAAAGGTACCGGAGCTTTTGATCAGGGCAAGCTGCGCGAAGGTAGCCTTCTCGCAAGCTTCCTGGTCGCCGTTCTTGCCTGCAGCCTTGCAGCAGGGAGCAGCAGCGGCACAGTAGGCAGCGGGGTACTGGTTGGCGAAGTCGTCTAGGGTTTCCGGGGGGTCGGTGGGAGAGGAGGTCTTTTTCGGCTTGACAGGGGGAGGTGGTTCGTCCTCATCGCCGCCGCAGGCCAGAGGAAGCCCTGCGGCCAGGAGCAGCGTCAGGGCAAGAGCAAGAGGGGTCCGTCGCATCGCCGGAAGCGTACCATGCTAAGGGGCGAGTCGTGGGCAGGCAAGGGCACCGGTGGCCCGGAGCGCCTCGAAAAGGACGATCCCGACGGCATTGGAAAGGTTCAAGGAGCGGACTGCACCGCTGGTGGGGATCCCGTAGACTTGATTCGGGTAACGCTCTAGCAGCTCGGCAGGGAGTCCGGTGCTCTCCTTGCCAAAGATCAGGGTCGAGCCCGGCTCGTAGGGGGCGTCGAGGTAGCTCCGGCGCGCGGTGGCGGAGAAGAGGAGCCAGCCCTCCGGGGGTAGGACGTGGGCCAGGTGGGGCAGGTCCGGGTGCTGCTGGAGGTCGACCAGGTGCCAGTAGTCCAATCCGGCACGCCGCACTGCTTTCTCATCCATGCGGAACCCAAGGCGACCCACCAGATGGAGCTGGGAGGTGGTGGCGGCGGTCATCCGGGCGATGCTGCCAGTATTTTGGGGGATCTCCGGCTCGACCAGGACCACATGAAACGGGGTTTTCGGGGGATCTACCCGGAGCCGGA
>JANWXX010000247.1 GCA_025057345.1 Polyangiaceae bacterium
ATCTGACCTGGTGGGTAATGCTCCTGTCAAGGGCAAAGTGACCCACACCGAAACAGCTTCGCTCCCTGGAGCGATGCCATCCGTACGCCTTCGTTACGTGAGGCGTAGTCCGTGGAGCACCAGCAGCACGCAGGGGCTCAGCAACCAGAGGCCGCTCGCCCCCAGCGCCACCGCGTGGAACGCCGTGATCGCCCCCAGGACGGCGCAGATCCCCACGGCGAGCCTCGGCAGCGGAGCGCAGGGGAGTGCCGCCCACCAGGGAGCCACCCACGAGGCCAGCGCCAGCGCCAGGGCGATGGGCCAGCGCTCCGGGGCCGGGGGAAGCGCCGTCGTCGCTTCCTGGAACACCACCTCCGCCCCCGGGCGGGCGAGCTGGAGACCCAGCGAAGGAGCCAGGAAACCTCCAGGAGCTGCGACCCAGGGGGAGGTGGTCACCACCGGGAGCAGCGCCCGGAGCGAGGGGGCCAGGGTCACCCCCAGGAGCGAGGCGGGAACCCCGATCAGGGCTCCTCCCAGGGCCACCCCGAAGAAGCAGCGCAGCGGCGGGGCTCCGGTCAGCGCCAGGGCCAGTGCCTCCCCCCGGGCGCCCATCTGCCGGACCAGCAGCGACGCGGCGACCGAGGCCAGGGCGGGGGTCAGCGCCGCCAGCCGGAGCAGCCGGTCACTCCAGGTGCTCCCGGGCTCGTCGGTGCGCGCCAGCACCAGCAGCGCGATCCCTGTCAGGAGCGAGGTCAAGGCCGCGGTCCGAAGCGCGAGCCGCCGGTCCAGCGGGGAGAGCCTCCACAGGGAGCGAGGCGGAGGGCGCATGGGATCTTGCTGTACCATGGGCGGGATGACGCCGCGGCAGACCCGGTCCCTGATGGTGGCGCTGATCGCCAGCAGCGCGCCGATGCTGCTGCTCCTCGACCTGGTGGCGCGCCGGCTGGTGCTGGCGGAGCAGCCGGAAGAGCTCCGGCAATTCCTCGGGGAGTGGCTGACCCGCTTCGCCTGGTACGTGGTCCCCTGCCCGGCGCTGGGCGGGGTCGCGGGGTTCCTGCTCTATCCGAGGATCTACCGGAGGCAGCTCGCGCGCTCCATGTCCGCCGACCGGGAGAAGGCCCACCACGAGGCGGATCTGATGGCGCTGATGTTCTCCGCTTCGATGCCCCAGATCCCGGCGCTGTTGGGGGATCTCAGCCTGATCCTCGGGGCAGAGCTGACGCCGGTACTCTGCTCGGCCACGATCTCGACGACGGCGGTGCTGCTGATCGCGCTGGTGGCGCCGCGCTTCCGGGGGGAAGCCGTCAGTTGATTGGCTTGGTGAGGCGGGCGCAGGTGGTGGAGCCAGCTCCGTAGAAGGAGAGGGCAGGGGGCGCGCTGGGGATGGCGACGGCGAGGGAGTTCTTGGTGGTCAGGTCGTAGACAAAGACCTTGCCCAGGCTGTTGAAGCCGTACAGCTCACCGCCCCAGAAGGCCAGGCCGTAGACCGAGGGGTAGTTGATGGAGCCCAGGTTCTCCAGCAAGGCGCCGGTCACCGGGTCGACCCGTACGATGCAGTCCGCGCAGCTTCCTCCGTTGACCGTCAGGTAGGTGCCTCCGCCGATCACCGAGACGATGTCGCCGCTGGACTGGAGCTCACCGTTGCCGAGGGACCCCTGGGTCACCGTGGCGCCCGTGTCCGGGTCGATGCGGACGTAGGTGGCCCCCTTGTAGCCGACGAGCGCCTCCTTGTCGGGGAAGATGGTCCCGGCGGGGACGAAGGAGAGCGAGTTGGGGTAGCTCCCGCCCTGGATGATCGTGCAGACTGCCGTGGTCTTGTCGATGCGTACCAGTCCCTGGAAGGTGGTGCCGATCATCTTGCCCTCCCGGTCGAGGGCGATATCGATCACGTCGGCGCCACAACCGGAGAACTTCCCCACGGTGGTCACCCCCTTGGTGTTTGCGTCGATGCGGAACAGCGTGCTGGCGCTGTGGGCGTAGACCTCTGCTGGAGAGGTCGTGTCGTCTCCGCACTCCTTCATCGAGCCGCCGGGCTGTCCCCCCAGGTTCACCCCACCACCCGAGCCCGCCTGGTCTGCCCCGCCGTCGCCGCTCCCTCCCGCGTCGCCCCCGCTCCCCCCGGGGCCCTCGCCGGCGGCCTCGCCCTGGGGATCCACGCCGCCTGCCGACGAGCAGGAGGCGAGCAGCAGGGTGAGGAGGCCAGGGAGCAGCAGGTGCATCTGTGGAAGATAGCGCCTCGGACGCCAGGGTGGCGAGCCATTCAGGGGGGAGGTTCGCTGGAGGCGGCCACCAGCTCGCCGGAGAGCACCCCCCGCAGGCCCAGGAGCCGGTCCGCCAGGGCCCGGAGCCTGCCAGCGGAGCCTCGGGCCACCAGAACCTCCAGACAGCGCTCCTTGCCAAGCTGCACCCGGAGCGAGGAGACGACCCGCTCGCCCGCCTCCCGCTCAATGGCCTGGATACGGTCGCTTATGTCCCGCACGGTGGTGTCGTAGACCAGGGTGATGGTGGCGACCCCTTCACCCCCGCGGTCCCAGGCGTCTCGGAGCAGGTCCGCCCGAATCAGATCCCGGAGCGCTTCGGAGCGGTTCTCATACCCCTTGCGGGCGATCCGCTCGTCGAAGCGCTCCAGCAGCGCCCGCTCCATGGCCACGCCGAACCGAACCAGGTCGCTCATCACCGCTAGTCTACCTGCAGGGCCCCCCCGTTAGCATCAACGGCGTTGCCTTGCTTCTCGCAAACGCCGCTCCTGTTCCCGCTGCTCCGCGAGCTTCTTCTCCTTCTCGGTTTCAACGACGAAGGGGACGATGTGCTCCTTCGCTTCGAATTCGGCGCGGTAGCGATTGGCGTCCCGCAGGTACTTGAACGGTCCGATGCGGACCCTGTGCCACGTCCCACGATTCGGGATGTCTGCTGACTCTACATAGGTTTTGTGCCCTCGCTGACGAAGCATCGTGGCGAAGGCCTGGGCTTCTTCCTTGCTTTTGAAGGAGGCTACTTGGAGGTTGTAAGCCCCGGCTCGCCCCTCCTCAGCCATCTCGCCTCGGAGGGTGGAGCGTTCCTTGGCAGCAGAGGTGAGGGGGTCACGGGGGTCCGTGACGATGGAGGACGCCGAGAGCACCCGCTGGGCAGGGATCGGCACGACCGGGAGCCGATCGCCCGGGGGAGGGGGCGCGGTGGGAGCCCCGGGGGGCAGTTCGAAGGGCAAGGGTGCGCTCGCTGAGCGGATGGTGCCGGGCCCCGAGATCGCTGCCAGTGCCGTGGTAGGCTGCTGGCTGTCCGAAAGCATTCCGGGGAAGGTTATGTCGTGGGCCGAGAGTTCCCGGTGATGTCCGCTGGAAGCCGCCGGGGCCCTAGAGGCCAGCTCGGTCAGCGGATCGACCCCCCGCACGGGCCCAGAAGTAGGTTTGCGTAGCAGCGCCACCCCTGCGAACACCAGGCAAGCGCAACCCAAGGAGGCCAGCACCAGCCCTCCAAGTTTCCCTCCATCGTCGCCGTCGCGCTCCTGGATCTGCTCGATGTTCCTGAGACCACCCTTGTCCATGTCAAGCCTTTCCTTCCGTCGCCTCGGGCATCGATAACCTCGTCCTTATGCGCCCTGTGCCGGAGGGGCCAAGTTCATCGCCTTGGGTGGTTCAACACCGCTGCTAGCTGAAGCGCTTTGACTTGGGTTTCTTCCACCTCTCGCTCGGGATCGCTATCAGCAACGATGCCACTGCCGCTGTGATAGTGTCCCTCCTCTCCCTGGACCGTCAGCGTTCGGATCGCCATGGCCAGCCGGAGCTCCCCGTCGTGCCCCATGTACCCCAGCGCCCCGGTGTAGAGCCCCCTGCGGCTCGCCTCTAGCTCCGCGATCACCTCCATGGCTCTCACCTTGGGCGCCCCCGTGACGCTCCCGCTTGGTAGCATCGCCTCAATTAGTGCGTGGGGGGTCACTCCGGGGGGCATCCTCGCTGTCACCTCAGCTACCCGGTGGTGCAGGGTTCGATAGGTAACCACGCGGGGGGCGCCCCGTACCCTGACGGTCCCTGGAATCGCTAGCTTTCCCAGATCGTTGCGCTCCAGATCCAGCACCATGGCCAGTTCTGCCCGCTCCTTGGGATCCGCATCCAGTGCGCGGCGCTGCTCCTCATCTTCCTGAGCGTTCCTCCCTCGCTTCCGTGTGCCCTTGATTGGGTGAGTTTCAACAGTTTGTCCCTGGGTTGCTAGGAAAAGCTCCGGCGAGGTGGAGCAGACATGGGCAACCCCAGGGAGCTCCAAGAGCGTCACAAAGGGGCTAGGAAAAGTCGCCATCAACTTCGCCAGCAGCCCACCTAGCCCTCCCTGGATCTCGATATCCAGGCGGCGCGCTAGGTTGACCTGGTAAATATCACCAGCCCGGATGAACTCCAGGGCAGCCGCTACCCGTTCTCTGTGGCGCTCCAGGGGCTCGGAGGGCAGTGAGCGTGCGCGAAACGGTGGTTCGGTAGGGGGGGGATGTTCGGCTAGCCGCTTCAGCTCCCAGCAAGCCTCCTGTTGGTCCCCTACCACGAAGACTTCCCCGGTGGGGTGGTCGACGACCAGTACGGCGCCGTAACGAGCCCAGTAAGGGTGCAAGTGATGCGGGAGGGGACGATGTTCTTGGGGGGTCCAGCCGGGGCGCTCCAAGGTGCAGCGGACAGCCTCATAGGGCAAGAGGCCGACCCAGCGAGGCACTGATGCCCAGAGTCCCCTCGCCCTCGGAGCGGGAGGAGGCGCCAGATCCCTAGAGAACTCTAGGGGGAATGCTCCGACGAAAGAGCGCCAACATGTTCCCTCCGGAGGGGGTAGGGGGCTCAGCAGACCGAAGCGCCCTGGCTGTGCAGAGAGGCAGGTAAGCAAGCGCAGCGGGTCGGGAGGAGCCAGCACCCGAAGGGCCCGAATTGTCGTGGGAATTGCGCTAGCGTCGGGGTTCGTCGCACCTTTTTCTAGCATTTGGTGTCGTCCTGAATAGTGTGACCCGCGACTCATGTCGTCCCTGTACACCGCCACCGAATTCGGTACCGATCTCCAGACGCTGGGTTACCTTGGACACCACCAGGTCGATCAGAAGAGACTCCAGCGGCTCCGTAAGACGCTCGGGATCGAACTGCCCCGGGTGGGTCGTTGGCTTCTGAAAGTTTCAGCCCAGCACGGGATAGGGCAGGCTGAGCTCTCTGGGTGGATCCTGGCGGGAGAGCATCCTCCGGAGCCGGCAGGGCTTCCTTCGGCGCTGAGGTCCGAGGGAGAGCCAGGCCCCGATGCGCTTCCAAGTGCCTGCTTCGGCGGTCTCTTGCGGCTAGGACAGAACCAGAATGGGGAGTACTGGGGGGCAGACCTGCACCGCAAGACCATGCCGGTATACTCCATCAACCCAAACCCGGATACGCTACGCATCGGCTGGCGGCGGCGCTTTGATAAGCTCGACGATTTCGTGTTTTATGGGGCCAAGGCGGCACTCTGCCAACGGGATCGGATCACCGTAGAAGAATTCATCGAGCTAGCTCGCGAGCGGAGCGTTCGCCCGGAGGATCTCATCCCCGACAGCCTGGAGGACGAACGGGATACGGTCAACCGTCCTGGGATGCGCCGGGCCAAGAAAGTCACCCCCCTGGCCAACCGGTTTGTCTGGCTTGATATCGTGCTGGCAGGGGCGCATTTCCCCTACGCGACCGTGTATGAAGTTGCCCATATCTACTGCGATGTGCATCGCCTTCATCTGCTGCGCGAGGAACAGGATCGGCTGAGCGACCCTTCTGCGGCTGCCTTTTGGCTCTTCCGTCATACCCTCTTTGGAGATACTGGTGCCTATAAGCGAGTGCTTACCAAATCAAGCAAGACTGGTTCTTCTCTGATCGCTCATGCCCATGCTACCTGCCAGGAATGGCTCAAGCGGAAGAGCAAGCAGTTTGATCGAGTTCGGCTCGCCAAAGCCATTGAGGAACGCGCAGCTCGCATGCGCTAGCCGTTGGCTCTCGGTGCCTCAGGCTTGGAAACACTTGGCGGCCTTTGCATAAGCAGCACGGAAGGCTGCCACCGCGATCGCGAGCAGCACAAGCCCTCCCAACTTTCCTTCTCCTGGCAGGGCGAGCAGCATTTCTAGGCCCAAGCCGGCGGATGCAACCCCCAGCCACCCGGTTCCTCCGAAGGCGTGGAGCCAGAGAGCTCGCTGAGCGAGGGCAGAGGTGCATTCCGCTACTTCGCTGCCCGGGGTGAGCATAGGGAGTGGGCGTGCTTGGGTTACAAAACAGCTATCACAGATGGGGGTTCCCTGGAGGGAAAGGAGATGGTCTTCCTCAACGGGCACCGTGCAGTTGGTGCATTGGCGCGTGTTGGAGCGGTAAGCGAAAGACATTGCACGAGTGTAGCCTGCTTTAGCTACCCGAGCCACATTGCGCCTTAGTAGCCGAGGTCGATTATGGTGTCTCGGAGGGTTTCGTTAGGGTCGCGAGCAGACCAGCTAAGCTCGCGCTCAGCTCGGGTTGAGTCGATGTACCAGAAGAGCTGACCCATCTCGACGCTCACGGCATCGACGGAGGGAGTCCCCCCGAACGCCCTGAGAGCACGCTCGAAAATCCTATGAGCAGCGCGAGCTATTTGGAGGTTTTTGGGCATCTGCAGGAGTGGAGCAGGACGGTTTGAGAGCCGAGCCAAGCGGCCGAAGAAGGCCCGGACGGTCATGTTGGCAGCACCTAGCAGGTAGCGGCGACCGGGACGTCCCTTCTCCATGGCCAAGATCATCCCTGCAGCGGCGTCGCGGACGTCTACGAAAGAGAGGCCACCGGCAGGGGTAGCTGGTATTGCACCTTCCAGAAAGTTGCGTACATCCTCCGTGGAGGAGCCGAACACGTCACCGGGCCCCAGCAGCAAAGAGGGGTTGACGGAGAGAACCTCTAGCTCAGAGGAGCTAGCAGCGAGAGCCTCTTCTTCTGCGAAGAGCTTGGATCGGTAGTAAGGGAAGTGTTGGATAAGGGGTAGAGGTGTGGGGCTTTCCTCATCCGCGACGAAGTTCTCGTCCTCGCTCATGCCGACGGTGCCACTGGTGGATGCGAGAACCAAGCGACGGACGCGAGCTGCGCGGGCTGCGCGAAGGGCGCTTCGGGTGCCCCCGACATTGACCCGATACAGCTCGGCGGCCTCCTTGGCCTCGCGGGAAACCTTTCCGGCGCAGTGGAAGATCCCGTCGACCCCTTCGGCAGCCCGGGTGAGGGTGTCGGTGTCAAGGACATCGCAGCGAACCATCTCGGCGCCCAGTTCCACCAGGGGTACAGGGCGACTTGTTCGATGAGTGGGCTCATGGCCGCGAGCCACGGCGATGACCTGGTGACCTCGGGCAAGGAGCGCCTCGGTAACGTGGCGCCCCAGG
>JANWXX010000248.1 GCA_025057345.1 Polyangiaceae bacterium
ACCGCTATCATCAACGCCAGTCCCAGGTGCAGCATGCTCGTCCGTGCCACCTCGGTCGGGTGCCTTCCGCGGCTTGCTTTAACCCCTATGGGGCCTCTTACTCCGGCATCCTCGAAGAGCTGGAGCTCCGAGACACTGTAATGCCCATCTCCTCCGGTTGCTTGAAGCTTCACGTAGCGCCCGGACGCCTCGAAGCTCCCGATCCTCGGCCGCAGTCCGTACCCTTGCTCCCCCTTGGCCTCCCATGCTGTATGGAAAGTCTTCCCATCCTCCGATACACTCACTACGTAGGTGTCGTCATTATCTGCCAGGATCCATCCTGACCGGATCGTTGTCTTCACTCCAAGGTCATAGACGACGCTGGCCCCTGTATTCTGGAAGATAGCGGTCAGATGTGTGTCCCAGTCATCCCCAACCTTGGCTACCCAAGCATCGGTCACACAACCGGATCGTTGGACCCCTGATTGAGAGGAAGGCTCGCGACCGTTCAGCAACCCTCCTCCCTGCGGACCGCACCCTACCAACAAACCCAACAGCATCGCCCACATGAGCGACCTGGAACTCCAGCACCCAAGCCAATTCATGACCCCACCTTACGCCAGCTCGCATCCTCCCTCGGAGTCTTCTTTGGTCTGACTTGCGGGAGAAGGAGTGGGAGGATCTCGACAGTCAGGCCGTGGTAAAACAGGCACTAAGGGTGGCTAAGAGGCTACTAACGTCGAGGGAAGGGTCCGCAGAGGGGATGGGAGGGGGAGGCTGCTCGATCGGGGGTAGGAGCACCAGCGGCAGGATCTCATCTATGCGGGAAAGCAAGTGGACCTTGAGCTGATCCCGGATCTCTTTCGGCACGTCGTCGAGATCCCGGGCGTTTTCCCGGGGCATCAGCACCTCCTTCATGCCGGCGCGGTGGGCCGCCAAGAGTTTCTCCTTGATGCCGCCTACTGGGAGCACCTTCCCCCGGAGGGAGATCTCGCCGGTCATGGCGATATCGGAGCGTACCGGGGCATTGAGCAGCAGAGAAGCCACGGCGGTGAACATGGTGACGCCGGCGGAGGGACCATCCTTGGGAACGGCGTTCCGCGGTAGGTGCAGGTGCAGGTCAATGGTACGGAGCCACTCCGGATCGAGCATCAGCTGGTCCGCCTTGGAGCGGACGAAGGAGACGGCGGTGGTGGCTGACTCCTGCATCACGTTCCGCATGTTCCCGGTGAGGATCACATCGCCGCGTCCTGGCATCTTGGTGCATTCGACGAAGAGGATATCACCTCCTGCAGGGGTCACCGACAGGCCCGCGACCACACCAGGTTGAGGGACTCGCTCAGCGCTCTCGGGCTTGTGTACATAAGGCCCAAGCACCCGCTCGCAGTGCGCTTTGTCCACTTGATCTCGAACGTCCTCGCCCTCCACAAGCCGTACAGAGGCGTGGCGGCAGATCGCCGCGATCTGCCGCTCCAGGGATCGTACCCCCGCTTCTCGGGTGTAATTATCGATGAGCGTGTGGATCCCCTCTTCCACAAAGTCGAGGCGCTCATCCGTGAGACCGTGTTGTTCTAGCTGTTTAGGAATCAGGAACTCTCGGGCAATATGGAACTTCTCTGCACGAGTATACCCCGGCACCTCAATGACCTCCATCCGGTCGTAGAGCGCGGAGGGAATGGTACTCCGGTCGTTGGCGGTCGCCAGGAACATCACCTGCGACAGGTCAAACGGGAGGTCCAGGTAGTGATCCTGGAAGGCAGTATTCTGTTCCGGGTCTAGGGCCTCCAGCAGTGCTGCTGCTGGATCGCCCCTCAGATCGGCTCCTAGCTTGTCGATTTCGTCCAGCACAAAGACCGGGTTCCGAGTTCCGGCACGCTTCAGCCCCTGGATGATCCTCCCAGGAAGGGCACCAACATAAGTGCGCCGGTGCCCCCGGACTTCCGCCTCGTCCCTTACCCCGCCCAGGGCGATACGCCCGTAGCGCCGTCCGACCGCCCGGGCAATGCTGCGACCTAGACTGGTCTTGCCTACACCGGGCGGTCCAATAAAGAGGAGAATAGGGCCTTTCTTGTCAGGGCGGAGCTGACGGATGGCCACATACTCCAGGATGCGCTTCTTGACCTTCTCCAGCCCATAGTGGTCTTCGTCGAGGCAGCGGCGCACCTCAGAGACATCAAAGCGATCTCGGGTGGTCCTGCTCCAGGGCAGGTCTGCGATCCACTCCAGGTAGGTACGAGTCACGTTGTACTCGGCACCTTGCTGTTGCATGAACATCAACCGTGAGAGCTGCTTCTTGGCGACTTTCTCGATCTCCGGCGGCAGGGCAGCTAGTCGTAGCTTCTCCCGCAGCTCATCGATCTCGTCGTCGGTGGTCTCGCCCAGCTCTGCGCGGATGGCCTTCATCTGCTGGCTGAGGATGTACTCTCGCTCGCTCTTGGACATCTCCTGCTGGGTCATCGAGGAGATCTCTTTCTTGACCCGGAGCACCTCCAGCTGCCTCCCTACCATCGATAGCACCAGCCGTACCCGCGCCTTCACGTCGAAACACTCAAGCACCTGTTGCTTGTCCCCCACGGAGGCATGCTCGTGGGGGAGATTAGAGGCGATCAAGTCCGCCAGGGCGCCGGGCTCCCGTACATTATCCAGGATGCCGCTGGTCTCCCGGGGAAGGTTGGGTATCATCTCCATCATCATACGGGTCTGTTCTCGCAGCGTACTGCTTAGCGCATCGAGCTCTACATCCCGCGCGAAAGACTCGGGGATGCAGGTAACGTCGGCTCGGAGGTAAGGTTCTTGGCTGCTCGGCTTGCTTACTCGGAACCGCCCAAGCCCGCTAAGCACCACGCTGTAGTTGGATGCCCCCAGCCGGATTACCTTCACCACACGCGCAAACGTACCCACTTCGTACAGATCCGAGAACGTGGGCTCCTCCACCTCCGACGTGCGCTGCGCTAGCACCCCCACGAGGGCTCGCTCCTTGCCGAGCAGATCCTCCACCAGGCGCACACTTCGCAAGCGCCCAACATTGATAGGAACCACGGACATGGGAAAGAGTACGGCATTTCGCAGGGCCAAGATCGGTACGCGCTCTACGGAGGCGCCCGGGAGGGGTGGAGGTCCAACCATACGCTCAACGGTAGCGCGCTTCCCGATTTAACTCACGCCCCGATCGCTGCCTGGGCCCGGTGGATGGCCACAAGTGCCCGCGCACGGCGCCGTCGTAGCTCCTGCTCCAAGGGGGGAGCTATCTCCACCCCCAGGATCCTTCCCCCTGCAGATGGTCTATCTCATCATAGCTCCCCCTCGAATCCTTCCTCCTGCAGCCGGTCCACCGGATCTAGCCAGGGCAGCATGCGAAGGGGAGCGCCGCCAAGGCTGGCGCTCCCGGGATCGCCCAAGGTCAGGTACGGGCGTCAGGGTGAGGCTTCGCTCCCCCTCTTCTGCCGGTGATGCTAAGTTCAGCAGCCATGCAAGAATCTCGGACCAATCTTTACGGCATGCACTGAGCGCGGTGGGGAACGAGCAGGTCGCGAGCGGCTCTACGCTTAGCGATAGCATTGTCAATACGCTGTTCTGGTGCTGGACACGAGCATCGAGGAGCTCTCTCAGAAGGGCCTCCCAGCGCTCGCTGTCCTGATGCTGGCAGAGAGTGAAACGCGCCAGGAAGAGCTGGATTAAAGAGGTGTTTCTCCTGGGCAAGTTGCGCAGCCTGTTCGAAGTGAATACGGACTTGCACAGGGTCGCCGCCAATACGCCTACGCCATAGGCCCAGAAACAGGTGCCCCCAGAGCCCTGCACGTGTGGGGTCACGAGCGAGTGCGTGCTCTAGAAGCTGCTCTCCCACTCGGCTCTGAGTGGCGAGCTGACGATGATTCTCTGTAGCCACCCGGAGCCGCCCCATCCAAGCGATACCCAACCAGAGCACGGCCGAAGGATCATCGCGGCGAGCGGCCAAAAAGGCAGGAAGTGCATCGCAGGCAATGGCCGCCTCAAAGGCGGCTCCATCGAGAAACTCACGTCACGCCCGTGGTGGATGGGACGCTCGTAGGTCGTGCCCGGAGCGCGGGTGAGTCCGGGGCATAGCCCCGATCCCGCGCGTCTTCCAAGTCATCTTCCAGGAAGAAAAGCGCATAATAAGCCCCGGCACATGTCAGCAACCCTCGAAGTGGCTGCTCCTCGGGGGCCATACGGAGGAGCTCTTCCAGGCGCTGAAGGTGAGCAATGGAGGCTGTGCGAGCGGTCTCCGGGTCATCCATGGCACAGACAACCCGCTCTCCTTCGACCCCAGAGCGGAATGCAAAAGCGAGGGGGTCTGAAACAGGAGAGCAGGAGGCGAGGAGGACAACGCCCGCGCAGAGGAGACGGAAGATCAGCCGGACATCCCTTCTAGCTTGGCAACTAGGTCAGGGCTAAATACCCCCCGCTTGAGTTCCTCGCGGGTGCGCTTGAAGACCTCCTGCCATTTAGCCACGTCATCGGCCGAGGGCTCCACGACGGTCATCTTCTTCTTGAGACGGCCAAAGGCAGAGGCGTCCTTGCCACGGATCTCGGAGGTAAGTACTCCGGCAGCGGCAGCGCCCGTGGACAAGAGCGCACGTTTCTGATCCTCGGAAAGGCCGTCTAGAGCGCTCTTTTTGACCACAAGGGCTCCGATCGCAAAGCTGGAGGGACGCACGTTGATATGGTCAAGGTTAGGAGCCCACTGGAGCTGTTCAGCAGCAAGGGCAGGAGCATTGATCACGTTGACGGCGCCTGCATTCAGCTTAGGGAGCACCTCGGTGACCGAGAGAGGAACTGGCGTAACACCGCCAATGACTTGGAAGAGCTTAGGAGCAATCTCATCAGCCGACCACATGTAGGGAGCCTTCCCCTTGAGGTCGTCGGGAACTTTCACCGGGAAACCCTTGGACATGACATGCGCGATGCCAACATCACCGTAGCCCAAGATGGTGAAGCCAGCATCCTCGAAGCCCTTGTTGGCATCCGCTTTGAGCGCATCCCGAGCTGCGTCGAGCTTAGCCCAGGAGGTGAACAGGCCTGGCATCTGGAGCGCCAAGATCGGCTTGTAGATCTTGCTCAATCCTACCGAGGTGATAGCAGCGCCAGCGAGCTGCCCTGAGCGCATCTTGCTCACCATGGCCTCTTCGTCCCCCTGCTGCCCGCCATAGTGAAATTTCAAGGTCAGCCCTTTGCCCTGGCTGGCCATCTCATCCTGCCAGGCCTGGAATACCTTGCCCCAGGGGCTCTTGCGGGGAGCCAGGGTGCCCAAGTGCAGTTCCTTGTCCTCCGCGAAGGACTCGGACGTACCCACAAATGCAGCCGCCGCAAGGAGCGCGGCCATGGAGATCTTACGAACGAGCGACATGCTTACCTCACCAGCCAGTTAGACGGAGACAACCCAGGATCGATACACGCTGCAAGCAGATACCCTGTCAGCCAGGAAAGCCGCAATCTTCACGAATCTCGGCCATGCGAGCAGGACCAAGGTACCGCCGAGCACGGCGCTTGGCGATGGCGTTCTGGAGCCGCTGTTCAGGGAAAATATCCCCAGCATCCAGGATCTCTTGCAGGGTCTTCTTGTATCCCTCGTAATCGGCCTTGGCGCAGAGATAACGCGATGCGTAATTGAATTTGGCCAGCAAGGCGCGGTTGTTGGTGAGGGCAAAGACTTTGTCAAAGAGCATCTTGGACTGGTCGAGTTCTGCCTGGGCCGTACGTGCGTGGTAGGAGGCAAGAATGGTCATCCCGTTGCCGAAGGCATAGGTTTCGTCCAACTCCACCGAGCGCTGGACAAGAGTGACCCCCACCCACAATTCCGCGACCATCTCTGGGTCATCCTTGGCAACGTTGGTACGGGCAACCCAGGCGTAACCAAGCCAGAGGAGCGGTCCAGCGTCCTCCTTGTCGACAAAATTCTCACGGAGCCACTTGCGGAGAGTATCCGCGTTCTTCCGTGCCTCGGTAAAACCGTCCGCGCGCTTGCTGAGAAGCTCAATGCCGTACTGGATGGCCCGCTCGTAGCCAGCCAGGGCTCGTTGCTTGTGGTAGTCGGCCATGGGGCGGTCACCCATATCTTCGGCAATCTCCAAGTCATCTTCGATGAAGCCGTAGGAGGCACCAGCCCACCCCTTCACCAACAGAAAGAGAGCATCCTCATTAGCAGGAGCTAGTTTGTGCATCCCCTCGAACTGGACGAGTCCTGCAAAAGCAGCGTGACGCGCTACCTCGTAGTCGTGGAGGGTATCCGCTGCCGAGGAGGCCTGACGTGTCCCCTGGATTTGTCCCTTGAGCAAAATGGATTTGACACAGCCTGTGTTGCAGAAGAGAGCGCTGATGGCGAGCATAGCCGCGGCGATAGTCCCCGAGAATCGCATGGCAGCTAGCCATACTCGCCGCCGGCGTTCTCTTCAACGGGGCACCGCGAGAATCGCACAGGCGACCCGGTTGCGTACCGAAGGCTCTGCATCAGCCAAGCACTGGGCGGCATAGGGAAATTCCTTCATGGCAGCCAATTCTCCAGCCGCCCAGGCCCTCACCCCTGGCTCCTGGGCCCTGGTGTCCTCCGCCAGAAGCTGCACGACACGCCGATCCCGAGCCCGCGCAAGTGCTGACCGGGCTGCGTTCCGCTCATGGCTGCTGCCGACAGCGATCTCGCCCAGTGCCAGCAGAGCTTGCTCCCGCCGGTCCTTGCGCTCGGTAAGTCGTCCCAGGGCCGCCACTCGCACTGGCCCTTCCCCGTCTTCGGCGGCTTTCTCTACCAACTTGAGTTGGACATCATCCTCCAAATTAGCCAGGGAAATTGCCATCACCCGCGTAGTCGCTCCCCCCTCAGCCATGGCGCGGAGAAAACCACCCCGCCCCACATCTGCATCAGAACTAGGCCCTCGGAGGAGGATCAACGAAGCGACCAACGAGGGTGTGCCTTGTTCATGTTCGGCAGCCCAGAACAGTTGGTCGCGCCCCCCTACGTTGTAGCTAGCCCGGGTGCCCCAGGCACGAAGAATCGCCAACCGCACAGGTTCACTACCAGACACCCAACGATCTTTGAGCGCCAAGACCGCTTGCTCACCACCCAAGGCTCCGACACCCTGCGCAGCCGTGATGCGGATTTCCTCCTCTGGATCAAGGCGGACCGCTTCCAGGAGCATAGGCTGGTCGCGGGGATCCAGGGCATCCAGGGCAGCTCGAAAGGCAGCGTGGCGGACTGATGAGAAGAGATCCGCGAAGAGGGCACGGCGCAGCTCACCCTGCTCAGGCTCCGTGAGAGAGCGAGCTCCAACCGCACGCCAGTGGGGAGCCTCGTGGCTTGCACGCTCTCGCCAGCGACTAGG
>JANWXX010000249.1 GCA_025057345.1 Polyangiaceae bacterium
TCGTGCGTGAGGCCATCCGGACCTTCCTTGCAAACCCCAGTGTTCCCAGGCACTTGGCCCTGGGTGCGTAACTCCTAGTTTGTATTGTTTGTATTCACTCTTACGGCCATTGATTTCAGCGGACTGGCCCCAGTGGCGAGCGCTTGCGTAATGGGCCCATCGGGAGGATCTGGCGACCAGCTGGTGCATAACGCCTGCCTGGTTCAGCCTTCGGTGTCGGACAGCAACATACTCGACGAGGCAGCCGCATGAATGTTTGTGAGTTCTGGTTCTCCGGCAGAAACCGAGGGAACTGACTCGGATGATGTCTGGGCCACGGGTGCGCGAGGTGTCTGCCGCCTCCTCCCAGCCCTCCGGGGGAACCCCTTAGGGGAGCAGACCTGTCGCCTGCTAGCTACCCTCCTACTACTCCTGCTACCCGAGCCAGCGGTTTCGGCACCGCTGGGTCTCACTTCCAGAAGCCTTGGGAGACGATCTAAAGAGCGCTCTGCAAGGATGATACAGCGAGGAGACTCGCAGCCAAAGAAGACGCCGGGAGTAGCGATCTGACCGCTCACTTCGAGAACCTTGAACCCAGCGTCGTGGAAGACCTTGCCGAGTTCGTGGAGGCCGTACAGCCGGATAGAGAAATCAAGCTCACGGGTACGTCCATCCTCCAACATGACAGTTCGCTTGACCTTGAGGCGGCTGGTGAGTGAGTCGAGGTTAGTTTCGTCCATACAAATGCAACCATCCCCCTCGAACCAGACCATGTTGGGCTGGCGGGGAGCGATGAAGTCACGGTTGCA
The DNA here is from genome assembly GCA_025057345.1 of Polyangiaceae bacterium. Classification (GTDB taxonomy): domain Bacteria; phylum Myxococcota_A; class Polyangia; order Polyangiales; family Polyangiaceae; genus JANWXX01. The sequence continues at coordinate 789 of JANWXX010000249.1, forward strand.
TACATCCATCAGCAAGACACCGCCGGGGCGAAGTGCTCGATGGATGCGTTGGATGACAGAGAAGTTCTTCTCCTCGTCGAAATAGCCGAAGCTCATCCCCCAAAAGTAGACGCCGTCAAACTGGTTCTCGAAGTTCATCTCCCTCATGTCGCCGTGGAGGAAGTTGATCTTCTGTCCGGCGTTCTCTGCCTCCTCTTGAGCGCGTGCCATCATAGCGAGGGAGAGATCAAAGCCAACAACCTTATAGCCACGGCGGGTCAGTCCGACGGCATGTCGGCCGTCACCGCAAGCGAGGTCGAGGATGACAGCGTCCCGACGAAGCCCAAGATGATCGTCGATAAAGGATACCTCGGCTTCGATCTGCCGCGCTGTAGGTTGTTTGATGGATCGAAGGAAGTCATCGTCGAACATCTCCTCCCACCAAGGACGGGCTCGCTTCTTATCCGTGAGTTGTTTGGGGGCGGAGGGGCGGGCCTCGACCACCTTGGGAATGTGCAGAGGAGGCGGAGGAACGATGGGAGGAGGAGGTGGAGGAACGATGGGAGGAGGCGGAGGAACGAGAGGCAGCGTGGGCGCAGCGATCAGAGGGGGAGGCCGAGGGGGCTCCGGGGAGGGGAGGGGGCTTGGTGTCAGTTCCGATTCGGAGCTGAGATCCTCGGAGACATCCACCTCCACCTCGACCATGCTCGATGAAGCCTCAACCTGCGGAGATCCCGGCAGGGAGCTTGGTGGTGGTGGTCGGGGCGGTGTGGAGATGACCGGAGCAGGGTGCGGTGGAGAGATGGGCTTAGGATGGTCTGAGTCGGGGGCGACATCCTCTTCCGAGATCTCTTCCAGAATCTCTGTGGAAGGGATCACCGCCACCGAGAGCACCGCAGGTGCCGGGGGGAATGCTGCGGCAGGAGTGGGAGTCCATCCAGGATCAATGGCCGTTGCAACCCCTGGAGCTGGACCAGCGGGTTCTGGGAGTGGGATGGTAGGCCGGTCGTCCGGTGGTTCCTCCTCTGCAAAGACCGCAATGATCGGCATCGCTGTTAGAGGGGCGAAGTCTTCCTCAGGTTCAGGCGATGCACCCACTTCCGGGGTGGGGGGTACCGGCGGCATGGGGGCTGGAGCCTGAGGTACGAAGGAGGTCGGTGAGGGAACCAAGGAGGAAGTTCGATCGGCTTCCACGAGGGGGAGCGTAGGAGGAGGCGAGAGTGGGGCAGGGGTAGGCCCAGAGGAGGGAGGTAGAGAGCGCCTTGGTCGGGGAGGCCCTGCAGGCTTGGGAGGTACCAAGGGGGTTGGGGCCCCGGAGAGCTCCCCAGGAGGCGTTGGAGAGAGGGGTAGCACCCCTGGTTGCAGGGGAGAGGAAGGGAGTACGGGAGGAGGGGCCTCCGGAGAGGCTGCCGGGGGGATGCTCCCCGGAGCAATCTGGGATGCACCAGCTTCGGCTCCGTTCGGTGGGGTCTGCGGGGGTGCAGCCATCTCGTCGTTCATGCCTTTACCCGGGATAAGGGAAACAAGGGGTCAGGACGTTGGGAAGGCGCAGCGCAAGGGTGCTTTGCGGCGCAAGGAGCAACGATGGTAGGCCGCCGGGACGAGTGCGGTCAACGACGCCGCACTGCCTGGCAGAGGGCTGCCTTTGCCTTGTCCTCGGGGAGCCGGTCTCCCTCTACAAGCTCACAGGCAACTTCCGGGCTGAGTGGATCGTGATGGAGTGCAGCCTCGAACGCGTGGCGGGCCGCGGATTCGTCCCCTCGGGCCCGTAGCAAGGCCCCATGGAGTGCCAGAAAGATCCCGTGAGGAGCACGTACCGCGTCCAGGTGCTCAATCAAGGGGGTTGCCTCCTCCTGGCGGCCTAGCGCGCGGAGCGGACGAGCCAGCCGAGCCCGACCAGATGGGTCGAAGGGGGCCATTTCGTGAGAGCGCCGAGCATAGATCACCGCTGGCTCCCGATGGCCACGCGCCTCCAGCAGCTCCGCCAGGCGCGCGCTCCGGTAGAGCATCCGGGAAGGGGAAGAGGGGGTAGGAATCCTCGGTCGCACCGAGGCGGACTCATCACGGCTAGGCGGGAAGGAGGCCAGCTCCGGGGGGAGGTTGGATGGGACCTGAGCCAGGGAAGCCTGCCAACGCTGGCTCCAGGAAGCAAGGTCGTGGCCTGTCAACCGCCGAAGGGTTACGTCCACACCATCTTGGGTCGAGACAGCAGCGAGAGCATGAAGGAAGGGACCGAGGGCGTCCTCTCCGTTTTCCTTGATCCAGAAACGGAGGAAGCTGTGAACTTCGGCGAAGGCGACCATCGCCTGCTCGGCAGTGGGGAGCATAGCAATGCTGGGACCAAGCTTGTCTAGGGGCAGGGCGATTCCTCGATCGAAGCCGAGGCGAGCAACCACATCAGGAGGAGGGAGGTCGTCGAAGGGAAAGGGAGCTCGCCAGCGGGTTTCCTGGCGCTTAGCGATGCCCTCCTGGAGCCAGAGGGGGGCCCGGTCGTGGGAAGCGCGGGAAACCGCCAGGTGGGTCAGTTCGTGCATCAACGTATCAGCCCAGCTGTAGCCATGGCTCATGGCCCGTGGGGAGAGCATGGTGACGCGACCCCACTTAGCGATTGCGACGGTGCCAGTTGTCTGAGCGGATTCCTCCGGAAGCCCGGTCATTGCAGCGAGGCTGTGGTGATCCCGTACAACGTCGATGCGTAGAGGGCGAGGGAGCCGTACCTTCAGCTCGCGATCCAGGGTATCGACGGCGCGATCGGCAACCTCCATCAAGAAGGGCGCGAGAGGAACATCATCCTCGTCCTTGAAGCGCAACACAAATCCGCGATGTTCGTCCTGGAGCACGGTAGTAGCAGCGGTGACCCGGGCGCAGCCTCGGGCAATCTCTGCAAGCTCAGCTGTTAGCGGTTTTGCCGAGAGGCCGGCGCGTTCCAGCACAGCCAGAGCACCGTCGCAGTCTCCCTCGTAGATCGCCAGCAGGGCCCGCTCCGAGGCAACAGCAGGGCTATCCGCAGGGAGAAGCGCTAGGATTTGCCGGGCCTCCTCCAGCTCCATGGCTAGCAGGGCCTCGTGAGCCTTGAGGGTCAAGGGATCTGCCTGAGCGCGCACCTCTGGTAGTGTCAAGAAAGCGGTTAGGGCCAGGAGCAGCGGGAAGGGGGAGCATCTCATTTCAACAACCTCTCAGCGTAGCGTCGAATGGCCTCCCGGAGCGCCGGGGTCTGGCCCTGCTTCAGTCCCTCGGAAACCCGCCGGCGGAACTCGCTGGGCCCTTGGTGCTCGTCCGCTTTGGGGATCGCCGCTGGACCCAGTGCAGGCGAACGTCCACCCTCGTCCCGCTGGTGAAACTCCGGTTGTGCGTCGTCCTGAGGCCCTATACCGTCGAGAAGATTCTGTGCCTTGCGCTGGTGTGCTAGTGCTTCTTCACCTTGGCCCTGCTGCATGGCCCGAGCGGCATCGCGCATCGCCGCTTCAGCCTGCTGAAGCCGCTCCAATACTTGCTCCGGTAGGTTTCCCTGAGCTCCCTGCCCTCGTTGAACCATCTCCCGGGCACGCTCGGCGAGCTGGATTTCGCGCTCGGCAGTTTCCTTGAGGTCGGCCCCCTGACGGGCCGCCCGTTGCATCTTTTGGAGCACCTCCTCGATCCAGCGACGCTCGGGTGCCAGAGTCTTGCGAGCTTCCTCCAGCTCCTCTGCAACCATGCGGGAGGTCCTATCTCCTGCTCTGCGCCCTGCCGCAGCCCCCTCCTCCATCGCGTGTTCAGCGGAACGAGCCACCTCTAGCGCCTCCTGGAGGTCACCTCGCTCAAGTGCTTGGGCAGCTTGTTCGGCCTGCTCCCGAGCGCTGCTCATGGCTTCGTCTCCTTCATCTCGATCTGGGAAGCCTCGCACCGTATCTCGGATCGCTCTGGCATGGCGCCGGGCTTCCTCCTGAAATTCGCCAGTCAGAACACCCTCCGATGCCCTCCGAAGCGCCTGCTGGGTGCTCTCCATGTTGCCAGCGTGGTCCTGCTGTAGTTCCTGGAGAGCTTGTTGCTCGGCGTTGAACGAATCCTCCTCGTCACCTCCAGCACCTTCGCCTTCCCCAGAAGCTGCCTCGTCGGCAGCACCGCTCTTGTTGTGGCCGTCTCCCTCTCCCACTCCGCCAGCTCCTCCGGCGAAGGAAGGGTTCGCCTTCATCAGCCTCAACCCCAGATCACGGGCGACCAACTCCGCGTGGTACAGGTCTTCCGCTTGCAAAGCTCGGGTGAGCCGCCGTAGATCGTTAGCCACGATGGAGCCCAGGTCCGCTCCCAGCGTTCCCAGTCGAGCTAGCGCTTTACCGCTCAGTTCCAAAACCACCATCGCCGCTTGCACCCGAGCCTGTCCATCCTCGGCTCGTTGCGAACCAAACCTCACCCGCTGGAGGTTGTCCGCTACATCCAGCGCCACCCGGGCGAGCCGTTTCGACACTGAGCGCGCGTCGCTTCCTGCGAGCGCCAGCACCACCCGGTCCACTACGAGCACCACGCCCTCGATGACCTGGACCGCCTCGCTCCTGGACTGCTTGCCAGGACGTTTTCGCTCGGCTGCCAGTGCGTCCACTAGCTTCCGGAGCTGCCCATCCAGGAACATCTTCGTGCGCCCCGGCACCGCTACCCCCCCAAAGCTTTCTTCACTCACCCGCTGGAGCGCCCTGCGGACTGGAGCAAGCTGCTCGCTGTGAAGTCTCTCCAACTTGGCAGGAGACGTTGTCTCGGGCCCCTGATGCTCTGCCGCTAGCAGGTCGACCAGGGCATCTCGCACTGCCACCAAGGCCTCGTAGCGCAAGGCCTCAGGCTCACCCAAAGCTGGAGGAAGCAGCAACAGCGGGGAGCTCTTCCCCCACTTGGGCCCGGTGAGCGGGTCGTTGTCCCGGGCTTCGACGAGGACCTCCACCGGGAGGTACGCCCGCTGCAGGAACGGATCGGAGCTCCGGAGCTGGTAGCCACCCTCATCCTGCCTTGTATCGCCGTCGAGGCGGGCCAGCACACGACGCTCCTCCCGGGGGCCTGCCCGGAGTACTAGATTAATCTCCCGCAGACCGTGGTCATCCGTCGCACGGTAGAGTACTGGAATCTCGCTAACCTCCAGGATCTTGAGCGTCTGTGGCGCCCCTTCCACCACGACTTCCGGCGGACGATCGGGAACGCTGACCAGGCGGATTGGCTCGCCCTGGTGGATCCGCACCTCTCCCAGGCGTGCTGCGATGTCCAAGGTGACCCCTTCCCGGAGCGGCCACCGTGCTGTCACCTTCCCCGCGCCGTCCTCCACGAAGGGGATCTCCAGGTTCCCGTCCGTCAGCACCAGCCGCCGCCCCCCGTGCATCGCCGCCCCCCGGAAGGTCACCACGCTCCCGTAAGGCGCCTGGATGCTCGCCTCGTCCACGTACTGCCTCGGCTTCTCCTTCAGATACTCTGGTGGTTGCACCTCGATCCGTAGTCCATGGAGGTAGCTCAGATTCAGGGGTGCAAGCCCTCTCCGCGCCATTAGTACATCTAGACCCTCGACGATTTTGACAGGGTCAAGCCCTACGAGAACCAGCGCCGCTGCTGCCGCTACTATCGCTGCCCGCTGAGCCCATCTTCCTCGCCGCTCCGCCACCGCCCGCACGGAGTCCAAGGAGACACGCCCTATCTGTCGGGATAGGTGAAGCTCCGCTAGCTCCACCGACCCAGCTTCTGGGTTGCGGCGCGTACCCTCCAGCAGAACCAAAGCCCGTTCCGCTCGCAGCCCTAGCTCCGGGTCGGCCCCCCCGATCCTTCGCAGCGCCCAGCGTAGATCCTGCGAGTTCCTCCGCTGTCTCCACCCCAGCACCCCCAGCACCAGCGCCGTCCCCAGCACCAGCAGCATGGCTCCCAGCCGACGGATGTCCGTTCCGACCCTTGCTAGCAGGGCCGCCCCAAAGAGAATGAGCACGAAAATGGCAAGGGCTAGGCGCCTTAGGGGGGGTTGGAGGGTCCGGTTCCAGACAAGTTGCAGCCGGTCGACCTCAGGGAGCATCGGCTGCAACCTACCGCGCCCTTCGTCCCGGGGCTAGGCACCCCGTTGCTGACCATGCAAGGTGCTATCGGTCCTCAAGGTGCGTCCCTTCGCCCCCCGAGGCCCCTCCCGCACGGTGGCTCTGGTTTGGCGCAAGAGCGCCGCTCGTGTCCGTACCCTGGAGTCCTGAGTAAGGTGATGCGAGAGATGTACCGGTAGCTCCACCTACGGGAGCACGCACGACCCTCTCGTCAAACGGGCGGAGGGCCCACGTAGCGGACTCGGGGTTGGAGCAATCCGGTACTCTCTCGCTGCTCCAGCACATGGGCTACCCAGCCAGCACAGCGCCCCAGGGCGAAGAACGCTGCTGCAGTACCGGGACGAGCACCAAGGGCAAGTGCCAAGGCAACCAGAGCGGTGTCTACAGTGGGGAGCCCCCGATCCGTGTCCTCCATGGCCTTGACGATGGCGAGCAGGGTGCGCAAAGCCGCGCTTTTGCCCGTAAGCCTTTCCACAGCCCCCAGCAGCAAGCGGGCCCGTGG
>JANWXX010000024.1 GCA_025057345.1 Polyangiaceae bacterium
CCTCCCTGACCAGCCCCTCCCTGACCAGCGACACCGCCAGCTCCCCCGGCTCCACCGCAGTTGAGACCACAGAGGCTTTCTGCCTGCTGAACGCAGAGGGGGTCCCAGAAGCTCTGGCAACAGAAGGCGTCGATGGAGCAGACCTTGTCGGAACAATCTCCACAGCCAATGGCAAGGGGGGGCCCCTGCTCACAAACCCCATGGGAGCAAGTACCACAAGAACCGCAGTCTGCCTCGCAAGTGGAGCAGCTCTCATCGGGAACGGAGCAGAGTGCATCTCCACAGAAGCCCGTACCCCCTCCCCCACCCTGCCCAGCCCCCCCGGCACCAGCGCCCGCATCACCAGCCGCACCTGCTGCCACCGCACCGCCAAAGCCCGCCCCAGCGAAGCCAGAAGCTCCACCGCCGGCCTGCCCGGCACCGGCCTGGCCCCCACCAGCCTGACCACCTGGTGCTGGGGGGCTCCCAGAGTAGCCGACGAACTGGTCGTCGACTGCATCATTGCGCATAAGGCCGTTGCAAGCGCACAACACCAGGGTGCTAAAGGTGAGCGAGGTCAACCGGGAGCTAGGCAAAGGAGTGGAACGCATGGAGAAACCCTAGGGTTCGTGGCGTGCGAGAGACGCGCCAGCCCGATGAGGGTAAGGCAACCGAGAACAGGAAACCACCTCCCAGCTCAGCGCCGTGGAGGAGAGAAGATCCACCGAAACAGATCGAGGGGGGATGAGCTTACGTAATCGCGGAACTCGCCAGCATCCAAGTAGGAACCTCCGCGGACACTACACCGTTCAAACCAGATGTGAGGCTGATCGGGGGCCACCATGCGGACCATGGTGGTGGTGCATCGAGGACAGGAAATGCGATCGATCTCGTTGAATTTCTTGCCCACAGAGGCGTCTCCCGTGTCGATGACCGCAACACCGGGGCGTCTACGGAGCTTCTCCAGCTCACGGCCGTCGAACCACAGCCCACGGCACTGGGTGCATCGATCGATCTCCACCTCATCGGCTTTCACGATCTCCATCGAAGCACGACACTTGGGGCAATGAAGGGCCACCGATGCAGAGTACCCTGCCCAAGCCTCCTGCAGAAGCTACCCCAGACGGTGAGGTCTACGACAGGTTCACCCTGGCAGGTGGCGAAACGCTTCGTGCTGAAGCCAGAGGTCCGCCAGTACCAGGCTCGTCATGGCCTCTAGCACCGGCACCGCCCGGGGAAGAATACACGGGTCATGGCGCCCCTGCCGAGCATGGTTCCCTAGGGTTGCCGGAGGCTTGAATAGGACGCGAGCCTCCAAGGGTTCCCCATTGGAGAGCCCCCCCTGGATCCCTCCATACACCTGCGCCTGCCCGTGGAATGTGCTCCCTCGGCGAACCAGGGCATCCAGCAGATCGGGCGGGCCCCAGTACACCCCAGCCACCGCCCCGATTCCGGCGAAAGCATCCGCCAGCCGTGCTTTGAGCTTACCGAAGACTGGCTCCCCCAAACCTACCGGAAGCCCGGTCACACGTAGGGCGATCACCCCACCCAAGCTGTCTCCCTGCGCCTTGGCCTCCAGGATCTCTTGCTCCATCCGGGCCGCCGTCTCTGGATGGGGGCACCGGGTGGGGTGAGCATCCACCATCTCCCGATCCAACGTCATCGGGGGAGGTGGGGCCACGAGCCCCCCCACCCGCTCCACCCAGGCCACCGACCTCACCTGCGGCAGATCCCTGGCCAGGAACGCCTCCGCAACGGCACCGCCGATCACCCGGCAGAGGGTCTCACGCCCGCTGGTGCGGCCGCCTCCCCGGTGATCCCGGTGCTGGAACCGCTCTCGCCAGACACGGTCCGCGTGGCCCGGCCGGTCCTGGGTTCTGAGCGCCTCATAGTCCCCGGAGCGCTGGTTCTCGTTGCGCACGATGGCAGCGATAGGTGTCCCCAGGGTTTTGCCCTCAAAGACACCGGAGAGAATCTCCACCCGGTCCCCCTCGCTCCGCGCGGTCGTCACTGCCGACTGTCCGGGTCTGCGCCGGTCCAGAGCCCGCTGGATCGTCGCTGCCTCCAGCGTGACCCCCGCCGGACAGCCGTCGATCACCGAGCCCAGGGCCGGGCCATGGCTCTCACCGAAGGTGGTGAGACGAAACAGGCGTCCAAAGGTGTTCACCGAGGGTGGTATAGCGCGGCTCAGGGAGGAGTGACTTGGTTGAGCAACCGGGCCAGCGGGGCCAGGGCGCGCCCGCGGCCAAGCTGGAGCAGATGCCCTCCCGGGAAGGTTTCCAGGGAAGCACCGAAGTGCGATGCCAGGCATTGAGCATGGGCTATGGGGGTGATCCGGTCCCCTTCCCCGGCAAGGATCACCACCCGATCCGGGGGGATTACCGGAGGGCGTCCTAGCGGGCTCACCACCCGGAAGACTTCCTTCAGAGCCTCGTACTGGAGTGCCTGCTGCTCTGGGGTGCCCACCAGACGGCCCCCTTCCCGGGCGAAGTCGGCCAAACAGGCCAAGGGGACCAGGAGCACAGCGAAGGCCAAGCGAGGCTCGACGGTGGCCAGGAGCGAGGTGGTGTAGCCGCCCAGGCTCATCCCCAGCACCCCCACCGCAGGGGCTCCTCGGGCCAGCAGCCACCGGAGGAGCCACCGGACATCCTGGACCGCCTGACGGAAGCCCTCGATGGTGAACCGCGGATCGCTGGAAGGGAACACCGGGCGGCTCAAGATCCGACGACGACGCTCCCCATGGAAGGGGAGGACGAAGAGAGCAACATCGAGCCCCTGATCCAATAGCCAGCGCACCGGCATCACCCGCTCTTCGATGGCGAAGTCACCGCCGAGGTAGCCGTGGATCAGCACCACGGCCGGGCGCCGCTCGTGGGTCCGGAGGTAGAGGCGCGCCAGGGCGATATGGTTCTCCTCGTGGGACGCGTAGCGCGCCGCAACCCCCTTCCCTATCGGAACGAAGCGGCTCCGCCAGCGCAGGTCGCTCACCTCCAGGCCAAGATCCAGAGAGCGCACCCGGGTCAGGCGCCCTTCTTCGGCAGGGGGCTCCGGGAAGAAGCTCGCTGGCTCCGTGAGGTACCCCGGGTTTCCATACTCCTGCCGGACAAGGGCGAGCGCCTTCATACGTTGCTCGTGATCGAGTCTCTCCACTGCCGAGCGTCGACGAGAGCCCTCGCTCCGAGCTAGAGCCGTCGAGTAGAAGACCTGATCGACTCCAGCAGCGACTTGGGTGGTGAGAGAGCGAAGCGCGCGGCGCAGCATAAGCGGAGAGTGTAGCGCAGGCAGGTAGGTGCCGCGGGGCCTCCGGGCCCCGAGTACACTACAAGCCATGGGACTCCTGGATCCGATGCCAACACCCTACGACCCCCTGGAATGGGCTAAACAATCCTTGGAGGAGCGGGGTCGTATGGCCTGCGAAGCCTGGGCCTTGCAGGGCTATGGCACCCCGCTGGCGGTCTTCCTGTTCTACGGAGGGAAGATCGTTTTCTACATCGGGGTTTGGGCGCTCTTCTGCGCCACCAGCCCAGCGTTGGGGGGTCCCTCGACGATCGCGTCGTGGTGGCTGCACCCGATTGCGTTCCAGAAGGCGGTGGTTTGGAGCATGCTGTTCGAGGTGCTGGGCCTCGGCTGCGGGAGCGGCCCCCTCACCGGGCGCTACCTCCCTCCCTTCGGTGGGTTCCTCTACTTCCTTCGCCCGGGGACCACCAAGTCACCGTTTTGGCCCCGGCTCCCGCTCCTTGGGGGGTACCGCCGCGGCCCCTTTGAAGTGCTCGCTTACCTTGCGCTTCTCCTCTCGGCACTACGAGCTTTGCTCGCACCGATGCCAGGGGTCGAGCATTTCCTGCCGATCGTGTTGCTGGTGCCCCTTCTGGGCGTGATGGATACGACGATCTTTCTCGCAGCGAGGGCAGAGCACTACTGGGTGACCTTGCTGTGCTTTGTACTGGCCCAGGATTGGATCGCCGGGGCCATGGCAGTACAGCTTGCCCTCTGGTTCTGGGCCGGCTTCTCCAAGCTGAATCACCACTTTCCCACGGTAGTTTGCGTGATGACCAGCAACGGACCGCTGACTCGGTTTCTCCCCTGGCTACGCCGGAAGGTCTATCGGAATTTCCCTCGGGATCTGCGCCCTTCGGCTCTTGCCACGGCGCTGGCCCACGGAGGCACCGCCCTGGAGATCAGCGTTCCTCTCGCCTTCCTCCTCACACCCCTCGGTGAGAAGCCGGTGGTGGCCATCGCACTGATGCTCTTCCTCCACGGGTACATCGTGAGCCATGTTCCCATGGGTGTCCCGCTGGAGTGGAACTTCGCCGTCGCCTACGGAGGCTTCGCCCTGTTCTGGGCCCACCCGGAAGTGTCGCTTCTTTCCCTGGGGATTACGCCACTCTCCGTGCTCCTGCTGATCTCGCTCGTAGGTCTCCCGCTGTTGGGGAACCTGGTCCCGCAGTGGGTTTCCTTCCTGCTGGCGATGCGCTACTACGCGGGAAATTGGGCCTACTCCGTGTGGCTCTTCCGGGGAGAGTCGTACCGCAAGCTGGAACAACTCAAGGGAAGCAGTCGTTGGATCTACGACCAGCTCGCTCCCTTCTACGACCGGGCCACCATCGTAGGCCTCATGGGCAAGGCGATGGCCTTCCGGATGATGCACCTCCACGGTCGTGCCCTAGCCGTACTGGTTCCTCGTGCCGTCGATCGTATCCAGGACTACGAATGGATGGATGGCGAGCTTATCGCAGGCCTCGCCCTCGGCTGGAATTTCGGGGAGGGTCACCTGCATCACGAGAACCTCGCTGCCGCCCTCCAAGAGCAATGCGGCTTCGAGGAAGGCGAAGTGCGGTGCATCTTTGTCGAATCTCAGCCGTTGCTCCGGCCTTCTCTAGCCTACCGAATCTTTGACGTCAGGGCAGGGCAGATCGAAGCAGGAGAGCTTCCTATCGCGGAGCTTCGATCACGCCAACCCTGGGAGAGCCCCGCGGGCAGCTAGCTCCGAACTTGGTGTAGTTCATCGTGCTGCCAACAGGTCACAGGCTCTCCAGCTCGGCCTGGACACATCGAAGGACGAAACCATCCCCTTCTGGGTACTAAGTCGCTCGGGCGAGGGCTTCCCGAAAGGAATGCACAGCGAACGCCCGGAGCGCCTCGGCGGCTTGGGCCGTGTACAAGCAGCCCTCTCGGAGAGCAGAAGCGATGCAACGCTCTGCCCAGGAGGGTTCTGGTCCCCCAGACGGGTCCCCTAGGGGTTTCCAACCTCTTCATGCGGCTCCCCCAGGAATGCGCGGAGATTTATACCCTTCGATACTCCTCCAGGAACGACCATCAGGGGGGTCACCCCCCCTTCCACGTCGCTCCGGGAGTGGCGACAAGGGGGTCACCCCCCCTTCCACGTCGCTCCGGGAGCGGCGACAAGGGGGTCACCCCCCCTTCCACGTCGCTCCGGAGTCGAGGACCGGAGGGGTCACCCCCTGATTTGAGATCTTGTATCCCTATCTTCGTCCAAACCAACCGGTACGCGGAATCAGCATCCCGGGTCGTCGGGTGCGATGACCGCGTACTGCTCGAAGCCCTCGGGTAGGTGACCTCGGCGGCGCTGAGGACTGCAAAGCAGCCTGGGATCTTACTGGGTGAGCTTGAACTCGGCCTCACGCACCAGGTTGGCGTTACGGCTAGCGACCCGAAGCATCCCCTCCCAGGAATCTCCTCTGCGTTTTCCGTGGAGGATACCAGTCATGGCCTTCGGATCGTTGGGATCTTTTGGATCCACCCGGGCACGAAACTGGTCATCCTCCAGTTCACCGTTGACGAGCAAATCGCCCAAAGCACCGCGAATCTCTCCTCGTACCAGCCCCTTGCTCACCGGAAGCCAGAGGGAGATGGTACCGTCACCCACCATCTCCTTGCCTGGATCCTTGGACCAGACCTTGATCGCCTCAGCGGCTTCCTTGCTCAGCGTGACGTTCCCTGGACGGCTTTTGAAGGTACCCTTCCAGGTGGACAGCGGTGCCTCCTCGGGCTTTGCTGGTGTTGTGGCACTGGCGGAGGAAGCCGGCGTCGGAGGAGCAGACACGACCGCCTTCGAGGAGGTCACCCCGGCGGGGGTCGATTCGCCCTTGGAGCACTCGGCCAAGACCAGCAGCGCAAGGAGAAGGAGGAGGCTTGGGCTTTTCGTCATCGGACCGGTGGGTTGATATCACGATGTCCCCGGAAAGAGCGGGGCGGCCTGGGCTGGGGTTACTCGCCTCGGAGCAGCCTACCCAAGAGTTCGACAAAGCGAGGAGGATCTTCAATGTTGGGGCAATGGCCTACGCCCTTGATGACTTCGTGGCGAGCTCGCAGGATGGAGGCCACCCGCCGTGGGAGATCCGGCCCCAGAAGTATGTCTTGGTCCCCGCTCACGACCGACGCCGGCACACGTAGGGTTGAGAGGCGATCCCCAGGGGCCCAAGCCGTGAGGGCATCCAGGTTACGGAGCGCCGCCTGCAAACGTTGTCGGTGCCCCTCCTCGACCAGACGCTCCCAGAAGGAACCGTGCTCCGCCGCAGGGGCCAAGAGGGCTAGTGCCCGACTAAGTAGATTCCTGTCCGCAGCTAGGGCACGCTGCTGAGCTTCGCTGTGAAACCGAGGAGGCATCCCATCGATCCAAGCAGGAGCAACTGCGATGAGGGAGAAGAGGCGGTCTGGGTGCTGGAGGGCGAACTCCATGGCAATGGCGCTGCCGAGAGAGTGACCCACCACATGGAACCGATCGATGCCCAGAGCATCGGCGAGATCCCGTAGGTCAATGGCCAACGACGGGAGGGAGTAGTCGGAGTCAGGACCCTTCGTCTTGCCGCGCCCTCGGAGATCGTAGGCAATCCAACGGAAGCCCGAGGGGGCTCGCTCCAGCGTAGGCTCCCACCAGGAGCTGGTGGACCAGTTGCCGTGGATCAACACGACCGGCTCGCCCTCCCCCTGTTCGATCCAGAACACCTCCTGGTCGCCTGCTTTCACCGTGCCCATCGTCCCTTGTCCACTCGCTGTCCTCACCGCGCTCCGTGGTCACGCCGCAACGCGGGCTTGTCAATCTTCCCGGCAGCGGTCCGTGGCAGCGCGTCAAGCCAGCGGATCTCCTTCGGAACCTTGTAGCGTGCCAGTCGCTCGCGGCAAAAAGCGAGAAGTGCTTCTGCATCTTGGGGGTGGCCCTCCCGTGGGACGATCAGAGCCCGCCCTACTTCACCCCAGCGCTCATCCGGTACGCCGATCACCGCCGCCTCTGCTACCGAGGGGTGATCCATCAGTACCCCTTCGACCTCTGCCGGATAGACGTTCTCTCCTCCAGAGATGATGAGATCCTTGATGCGACCAACGATCCAATAGCACCCCTCCCGATCCCGGCGTGCCAAATCACCAGTACGGAGCCAGCCTCCCTCCATGGCCTTTGCCGTCTCGTCCGGGCAGCCCCAATAGCCCCCAAAGACGTGAGGACCCCGAATCCACAGTTCACCTACTTCGTCGTCACCGCACTCCCTGCCATCAGCTACGAGCCTAGTTTCCACCAGAAACAGGGGAAAGCCAACGCTCCCAGGCTTCTCCCGAGCCAGTTCGGGGGAGATCCCGAAGTTGTTAGGCCCCGCTTCTGTCAACCCGTAGCCTGTCCTGAGCCCCACCCCCCGCTCCCAAAACGCCTGGAGGATGGCTTCCGGGCAGGGGGCACCGCCGCTGATCACGAGCCTTACCTGGGACAAATCAGCAGAGGACCACCGAGGATGCTGGAGCAGAGCCAGAAACATCGTTGGCACGCCAAAGAAAGCAGTCACTCCCTCGCTCTGGATCAACTCGAAGACTTGCCCCGGATCGAACCCATCGCACACGATCGAAGTGCCTCCCACCAAGACCAGGGGTGTGGTCAACACGTTCAGCCCCCCGACGTGGAACAGAGGTGCGTTGAGGATAGCCACATCGTCCTGGGTCATCCCCCAACCGGCGACCGTATTCACCGCATTGGCTACCACGCTCCCGTGCGTAAGTACCGCCCCTTTGGGAACCCCGGTACTCCCGCCGGTGTAGCAGATAATCCACGGATCCTCTGGGCGAATTTCCTCGTGGATCGGTGCGTCCGAATAGCTTTCCCGCCCTTGCAAAGAGTGCTCCCCTGCTCCATCGAGATCCATGACGGGGAGCACTAGCCCGGAGGAAGCAAGGGTCCGCACTTGTTCCCGGGTGGTGGCATTGTGGACCAACAGAGTGGGCAGAGCGGGAACAAGCAGGGCGTAGAGTTCCGCCGGGGTCAGGCGCCAGTTGAGTGTCTGGAGGATGGCCCCTAGCTTGCCGCAAGCGAAGAGGAGGTCGAGATAGGCTACGCTGTTGTTAGCGAGGATAGCCACCCGATCACCGCGGCGGATTCGATGCACTTCTCGGAGCCAGCGAGCGGTACGATTCACTTGTCGATCCCAGTCGCGGTAGGTGATCGGTATACGGCGCCCGCCCGTTCTATCGAGGAGGGCCACTTTTTCGGGCGTCAGGGCGGCACGGCGTCCAAGCCAGTCACAGTACACGGTCATTCTCCTGGTAAGGCCCCCAACGGACCACGCTAGCAGACCAGGCATAGCCGATCCCCGCAGCCACCATGACCATCAACATTCCGTCGCGAAGTCGGCCCAATTCGAGACCTTTGAGGATGGAGAGAGCCTGATCCTGCTGACCAAGGTGCCCGTATTCGGAGAGGTAGAAGCTCTGATCGTCGCGGAGCCCCAGCTCGCGGAGTACGAACGCATGGGCTGAGCGCTTCATGTGGAGGATGTTCAAGTACCCGATGTCGCTGCGCCGGTATCCGCTCTCCTTGAGGGCCTCATCGACGACCGCTAGGAAATTCTCCATGGAGCGAGCATCGAGTCGATCCTTCATGCCCTCCGGGTCCGGCACATCGAAGCGGTAGCGGCGTTGCTCCAGGTCGGCTGCGGTAAGTGGCGCCATGGTTCCCCCCACGGGGATGATCACGTCGTAAGAGAAAGAGCCATCGACTCGAACCGAGGTACCCAGCACTTCATGACGAGGGTGATTGCGCCGTAGGAGCAGCGCTCCTCCACCGGCGCTCAGGTTGATCAGGAAGCGGGAGCGTGGATTCTTGTAGTCGACGAAATCGCCGTTGCGGTATCCACCGGCGATGAGCACGGTACGAAGCCGCTCATCGGAGAGCATCAGGGCTTGGGCCATCTTTAGCGCCGCCATCGTCGTTGCACACCGGAGCTGTACATCCATGGCCCATGCGCGCTTCGCCCCCAGATCGTAGGCCAGCTTGATCCCAGCGGTCCACAGGGGGTACTCCTTCCACTCCTCTGTGGTGCAGAGCACGAGATCGATCTCCTCTCCGGAAACCCCGCCCCTGCGAAGGGCATCCTCCGCGGCCCGGAGCGCCATTGCATTGGTATGGTCATCGGGCCCCGGGATCGGCTTCTTCTCCAGACCGAACTTGTGCTTCACAACCTCCTCAGGGATGCCCGTCTCCGCAGCGATCTCCGCTGCTGTGATGTACGTTGAGGGAATGTAGCTCCCGGCGGATACGATACCTACCCACGCTTTGCCTTGCCTCGCTGGTTTCATAGCCTCTCACGCCTTGCCACCCTGTACAGGACCATGCAGCCGAACATGTTGCAGCGCAACATACGCTAGGGAAAGAGCGGGTCAAGAGATGGTTGGATGTTAGGACTTTTCATGATGCTTTGCATCATGTCCGTCGATGACTTTGGAGATGGTCACACGGAAGGTGGCACCGGAGCCTTCCTTGCTGTCGACCACGATGGTCCATCCATGATCGTCGACGATGCGTTTGACTACAGCGAGGCCAATGCCGATTCCCTGGGTACGGGTGGTGAAGAAGGCGTCAAAGAGCTGCCCTCGGGCGGCTTCGCTGATCCCCTGACCTTTGTCCTGGACCTCGATGACCGCTCCATCGCCACAGCGGAGAACCCGTACGAGGACGACGGACCCCGCGGAGCTGGCTTGGATGGCATTCCGAACCAGATTCCAGAGGATCTGTCGGAGCTGAGGAGCATCCGCCTCAATCACCACAGGCTCCTGCTCTCCTTCGTAGAGAACGCGAACATCGGTACCGCGGCCGGATAGAGCTGAGAGGCGGATTACCTCCTGGGCGACGGCCCGGAGATCCGTGAGTATTTTGGTGGGGGCACGGGGTCTAGCCAGCTCCAACATATCGGTGACCAAGTCGTTGAGGCGGTCAGTTTCCTTACGGATGATTGTGCAGAGGACACGATCCTCCTCTTGAAGCATGGGCGAGGAGGCCAGCAAGTCGATGCTTCCGGCGATGGCGCCCAAGGGGTTACGGACCTCATGAGCCAGGCCAGCGGCGAAGCGACCCAGGAGGGCAAGCTGCTCAGCGCGAGCGGCGCGTTCCTGGGCCTCAGCAAGCTGACCTCCGGTACGTCGGAGCCGCTCAGCGAGGTAACCTGAGAGGAGTGACGCAAGGATGAGGGCCAAGAGCGCCTGGGAGAAGGGGAAAGAGAGCCCCTGCCAGGTAAGCTGGTAGAGGGCATGGGGCTGGTCTGGTGGTGGGAGGAGGAGTCCGGAGACGAAGCCGGCACACATGAGGGAAAGGAGCAAGAGGGCCGCGATAGCGGACACGATGACACCGGTGAGTCCATCTACGACGGCGCCCAGCAGACAGGTGAGCCCATAGAACGAGGTGAGTCCGCTGGAGATACCGCCGGAGACATAAGCGAGGAGAGTCCAGGTGAGCTGGTCACCAAGGATCTGCCAATAGGCGACGAGGCGGAGGTAGCGGTCGCGGCGGAGCAGGGCAGCCTGGACGGCGGAGGCAGCGAAGGCGGTGGCTAGGACGCCGAGGATGAGTTGGCCGGAGAAGATCCCGAAGAGATTTTGGTCCCGAAGGTGGAGGAAGCCGGTGAGCGTGAGGAGGGCCACGAGCACTGCTAGACGCAACGCTGTGAGCCATGCGAGGCGCGAGCGCATGGCGTCAGGGCGAACGAGGCTCACTCAGTCTTGATGTTCCCGGCGAGGTCGAAGATGGGCATATACATGGCGACCATGATGGTCCCTACCATACCTCCGATGAAGACCATCATGACAGGCTCCAGCAAGCTCGTGAGGGCAGCCACGGCCACGTCGACCTCTTCCTCGTAGAAGTCGGCGATCTTCGCGAGCATTTGGTCGAGAGCGCCCGTCTGCTCGCCCACAGAGATCATCTGGACCACCATGGAGGGGAACACAGCTTTCTCGGCGAGTGGCTCGGCCATGTTCTTTCCTTCCGCCACCTTGGTTCGTACAAACATCACCCCCTCCTCGACGATGACGTTGCCTGAGGACTTGGCACAGATCTCCAAGGCATCCAGGATGGGAACCCCGGACTGGAGCAGGGTACCGAGGGTACGGGTGAAGCGCGCTACAGCGATCTTCTGCATAACGGGGCCGAAGATGGGCAGCGTAAGGAAGAGGCGGTGGAAGAACTTTTTGCCTCTGGGATTTCGGTAGAGGTAGGTGACTCCGACGATGGTGACGACGAGCCCAAGGATGATAAAGGGCAGGTTGCCTACGAAGGCGTGGGACATGGCCACCACCACCTGGGTGATCTTGGGGAGCTGTCCTTTACCACCGAAGTCTTTGAACATGTTCTCGAAGGCGGGGATGACGAACACCATCATTACGGCCAGCACGGCTGCGGCGATCACCGCCACCAAGGCCGGATAGGTCATTGCCCCCTTCACCTGGCGTATCAGCTTGACCCTCTTCTCGATGTAGACCGCAAGCCGGTTGAGGATGGTATCGAGGATCCCGCCTACCTCTCCTGCTTGAACCAAGTTGACGTAGAGTTCGTCGAACACCTTGGGATGCTTACGAAGTGCATCGCTGAAGGTGGACCCTTGCTCCACTGAGTTCTTGATATCCTTGAGCGTGTCGGCGAAAAACTCGTTTTCTGTCTGCCCTGATAGGATATCCAGGCACTGTACCAGCGGCAGCCCTGCGTCGATCATTGTGGCGAACTGCCTTGTGAAGGTCACGAGATCCTTCGCTTCGACAGAGCCCCCTAGCTTGATGTTGAAAGAGAGCTTACGGGAGATCTTCACAGGGCTGAGCTGCTGTTCCTTGAGCCGCTTCTCGACCTCGGTGGCACCATCCGCCACCATCGTGCCCTTGCGCAGTTCACCACTGCGCGCCCGCGCCTCGTAGACAAACTCGGCCATCAAGTCTCAAGGATACCTGCTGGCCGCCTCCAGGGTCAAAGAATGCCCGAAACCCCTTTGCTTTCCCTGCCGCCTCCTATTGCATGGCCTCGATCTCTCGATGCTCTTGCTGCGCTAGTTTCCCGGGATCTTGCCGCTGCCCCCGGTGCTGTCGTGGCGACCTGTGTCTGCCGCGGGGATGGTTCGTATCGCATCGCTCTCGGCGCTGCTGGCCGCCTGGCGGTCAACGGTCCGCCTGTTCAACCGGAGACCCTCTTCGATCTGGCTTCGGTCACCAAGCCCTTCCTCGCACTGACCGCCGCCCGTATCCATCGCCGCACACCACTGCTCCACCGCCCCCTCGGAGAGCTGCTCGCCGAGGCTCGGGGAACCCCCAGTGAGGGAGTTCCCCTCGAGTTGTTCCTCGCGCACCGCGCCGGTCTCGACAGCCATCGTCCCCTCTATGCCCCGCTGCTCCGGGGGGAGCCTCTGGACCGAGCAGCAGCCCTACGAGAAGCGGCTCTGGCCCGGCGTCCTGGTTGCGAAGGGGATCCTCCTGGAGAGGGGTTCCCCCCCCTCTACAGTGATCTCGGTTATCTGCTGGTCGGGGAGGCCCTTGCGCGTTGGGAAGGCTCCTCCCTCTCGACCCTCTACCAGAGAGAAGTAATCGCCTTCTGCGGCGGCGCACTCCTTGATGCGCAGCAGATCCGTGCGCAGAGCCTAGTAGAGTCCACCGCACCCACCGAGTACGTGGACTTCCGCGGAGGTGTCGTCCGGGCCGAGGTCCACGACGAGAACGCCTGGGCATTGGGGGGCCAAGGAACCTGCGGACATGCGGGCCTCTTTGGGGATGCACCCTCTGTGGTCCGCCTGGGGGTGCTGCTACTGGAGGCCCTTGCAGGTCGCGCTTCCGATTGGCTCTCCCCCCAGGATCTCATCCCACTGCTCCGCCCTCGCCCTGGTGGAACCCTGCGGGCCGGTTTTGACGGCAAGAGCGAGGCAGGATCATCCGCTGGCGCCTTCTTTTCCCCGAAGAGCTTCGGCCACCTGGGTTTTACCGGTACCAGTCTCTGGATCGACCCGGAACGGCAGCTTGTGGCTGCACTACTCAGCAATCGGGTCCACCCTACACGCATCGCGACGGTGGAGGCGATGAAGCGCGCTCGTCCTCTGGTCCACAATGCCATCGCTCGGTGGGCCGATGACCAAGCAAATGACCAAGCAAGTGACCAGATCGTTCGTAGTTAAGAAGCGGCGCTGGCAGCGCAGCGCCGCTGGGGCTGGCATTGCGACTTTGTACTCCACCTCCAAGCCATGAACTTCCCTGGGACAAGCGAGCCTTCCTCCCTACTGCTGGACGCCTATCGCTCCGCCCTGGAGCATGCTGATCCAGAGAAGGCTACGATCCGCGCACTCCGGCGCGGAGATCTGCAGCCATGGATATGGAGCTTCCCTACGATCCGACTTCTGGGTGCAGGCAAGGCAGCAGCTCCGATGGCGCGGGCTGTGGAGTGGGAGCTAGGGGAGAGGCTGGAAGGAGGTGTGGTGGTCGTCAAGGAGGGCCATAGCCTCCCGCTCGAGAGAATCGAGGTACTGGAGTCTGCCCACCCGATGCCGGACGAGCGGAGCCTGGCTGCCGGTAGCCGACTGCTGGGGGAGGCTGCTGCGCTGGACTCGGATGCGCTGCTTATCTTCGTGCTCTCCGGGGGGGCCTCGTCGTTGATCGAAGTACCTGAAGAAGGTTTCACGCTTGCGGATCTTCGTCAAAAGAACGACGAATTGCTTCGCTCGGGCCTTCCCATTGAGGCAATCAACGAGGAGCGTAGACGTCTTTCTGCAATCAAAGGGGGGCGTCTCGCCGCACGGACCCGGGCCTCACTTCTCACGCTGATTGTGTCGGATGTCCCCCAGGGTGGTCCCGAAGTGGTGGGGAGTGGTCCGACGTTGGTCAGCTTCCCTCCGAAGGATCCGCGGCACCGTGCCCTGGTGATTGCAGATCACCGGGGTGCGCTGGAGGCGGCTGCAACCGCACTGGAGTCCAAGGATGTGGAGGTCATTGAGATGCACCCTGGAGGACTCTGCCAAGGGACAGCACGGGAGCTAGGGGGAGCATTGCGAGGGATTTGGAGGCACCGCCGAGGGAGGAGGTCAGCGTTGCTCTGGTCCGGAGAGGCGATCGTGGAGGTGCGTGGAGCCGGGCGAGGAGGCAGGAATCAGGAGCTAGCCCTAGCGGCAGCTCTTGCACTTCGGGGTACGCAGGGGGTGACGGTAGCCGTGCTAGCCACAGACGGGCAGGACGGCCCCACGGACGCTGCAGGGGCCATCGTCGATGGGATGACGGCATTGCGCATGGAAGAAGGAGGGCTGGACCCGACGAGGCATTTGGAGGAGAGCAACGCTTATCCAGCATTGGACGCTGCCGGAGCGCTGGTGAAGACCGGACCTACCCTCACCAACGTCAACGACTTGCTGATCGTACTAGTGGAGCCCTGGGCAGAAGGCGGTGAGTAAGATGGCCGGTTCACCGCCGAATACGGGGGGCGATACGAATCGGAGGGGTGCTCGAGGAGGGCAGAGGAGCTGCAGGTGCAGGCAGGAAGCCAAGTGCAGGACGGCTTCCCTGGAGCCACTCAGCCACGAAGATTTCTTTACCGTCGGTCCAAGAGAACTCAACCTCACAGCGCCGTCCTTGACTCAGTGCAGTCACCAGGTTGGCGTTGCTTCGCATGGAGGTGTAGGTGTCCTGGGTGCATCCTCCGAGGATACGGACCCCCTGGGGAGCGCCACCACTTCTACGCTTGCCGCTGCAATTGACCCGCACCCACTCTCGGATCATGTTCACTTCGCAGCGGAGCGGTAGCGCCGAGGGGACTTTCAGATCCGCCGCGTTGTTCCAGTCCTGGAGGGAAGGCGCTGGGGTGCGGGTGGTAGGGATCTCCAGCGGGAGCCCATCTGGACCCACCGGTGGGGCGGTCGTCGCAGGGATAGCGGAGGTTGCCGAAGGCGCTACCGTAGTTCGGGGAGCATCCTCGGGAGCTCCGGGGCGCTTGCAGCAGGAGCTGAGGGATACAAGGAGGAAGGTAGCGCCAACTCTCATGTTCACGGGAGTAAGCCAGATCCGCTGGAAGGTCTAGGTTACTTCACATCGGCATGGGTCCGATTCGGTGTGAGGTCGAGGTGCAGATGGTTGCTGTGAGCCTGGTTGAAGTTGGGCGTCAGGATCAGGTGAAAGATGCCGCGTGACGCGGCCTCGCAAACCAGATTCCGCAACTCGCGAGCTCCGGAGGTATCCTGTCGAGGTGGTGCCGCGTCGGGGCCGCAAACCTTGTCCCCGATGGCACCATGCCAGTCTTGGAGGATATCGAGGCGGCTGCCGTCTCGTTTGACCAGGACACTCAGATCGAGAGCGCGCCCAGAAGCATGTTGGCTCGGCGTACCGCGCCCTGCAATCCGGGCGTTCTTTCGGTAGAAGCTCACATGGATGACCTCGACGATGTCTCGCTCCGCCAGCAGCGCTGCGAAGTCATCTAGAGCCAGGGCCAGGCGGCAATCGAGAATCTCGTTCACCGAACGATGCCAAGAGGCTGGAGAACCAGGCTCGTGGATTTCTACGCCATGGAGCGGCCCTGTCAGTCGGATCGGTCGATCAACTCCATGTGCTGGTGCTGCAGAGGTGTGGGGGATGCCCCGGTGCCGTAGCTCTGCCTCGCAAGCGTCGCCATTCATGCGCACATACGCGGTGGCTCGCTCCGCATAGGCTGCGGGGGCCGGGAGCGGCGAGATGGGGACCACCTTCTCGCCGCCTGCCTCGGGGGCCGGTGCGCTCTTGGCGCGGGCTGGAGCGGAAGGGAGGGGGGGAGGAGATGAAGGTGACGCGGTGGCCCGAACTGAGCCAACCATGCTGGCGGCCCCCGGCGTAGGCAGAGCAACCAGGCCCATCCCGCGACGGCTCGGGATGCACCCCGCCCCCAGCATAAGGGCCCAAAGCAGCAAGGGAAGCTGGTAGGCAGCAGGGGTTCCCATCAGGAAGGGCAGGATGCTTAGATCCACGGAGGTAGGCAACAAACCAGCGCATCTGGCCGGAGCGAGCCCTCAGGGGAAGAGGGCCGTGTACCACCGACAGCCTGGAGTGCTAGAAGCCTCGGTCCATGGCCAGTGACAAGCACGACAAGGGAAGGGATGAAGGTGGGACCAGCCCGCTCACCAAGGCTTCCTCTGCCCTGGGGCTGGTGGCAGCCTTCGCCCTGGCGGTGCTGGCCAACGTAGCCATCGCCCGGAACTACAAGCGTTGGGATCTCACCAGCGCGAAGCTCTATTCCCTATCCCAGCCTACCCGCGACACCCTCCGAAGCCTCCAGGAGCCGGTCCAGATCAACGTCCTCGCCTCTGCTAGCGACCCGCTCCAGCTCTCTATCCGTCACTTGCTAGAGGCTTACCGGGCTGAAACCCCTCACCTCGACATTCGTTACCTCGACCCGGACCGGAAGCCCGCAGAGTTCCTTGAGTTCAAGCAGCGCTACAACCTCCAAGTGGGCCGCACGGAGGACGGGCGGGTGGTTGCCGACTCCATCGTGGTGGTCGTCAAAGGGGATCGCCGGTGGTTCCTCACCCACAGTGATCTGGTGGACTTGGGCGAAGAGAATGAGGGTCGCGCACGCCCTAAGCTGGAGCAGGGGATCACCGTAGCCATCCGCAACGTGCTGGGCGGTGAGCGTCTGCGGGTCTGCTTCACCAAAGGCCACGGAGAGCTAGGCTCTGACGAGCCCGGGGCCCGGGGCCTCGGCGAGCTCAAGTACCGGCTGGAGCGCAACAACCACGACATCGCCGTAGTCGACACCTCCCTCTTTGATCTGAAAAATACTCAGAATCAGCCATGGAAAGGCTGTTCTCTGGTGCTGATCGCCGGCCCCCAGACCCCTTACCAAGAAGCAGAGGCACGCGCCCTAGCGGACTATGTCCAGGGGGGCGGCAGCCTGCTCCTTTTCCTCAACTCTATGATCGACAGTGATCGTAAGCGGGTCATTCCCTCAGGTCTGGAGCCGGTGCTTGCCCTTGGTGGGATCGAGGCCCGTGGTGATGTCATCTTTGAGCAGGACAAGCTGCAGCGAATCCCTGGTGGGATGGGGGAAACCTTTCTGGGTCAACCCAAACCCCACCCGATCACCGAAGCGCTCCTCAAGATAGAGCGCCCGAGGTTGCTCTTTGTGCTGGCCCAATCGCTGGGAAGGGTGGCGTCCAGCAGCGTACAACCTTCGGAGCTGATCACCACGGGGAAGGACGCTTTTTCGATGACCGATTTCCTCTCCTGGTCTAGCGAATCAGGCCCCCCGGAGAAGCGCCCCGGGGACCGAGAAGGGGAGCTAGCAGTAGCCATGGCCGCCGAACTTCCCAAGAAGGAGCCGGAGGCACCTCGGGGGCCTCGGATGGTGGTGGTGGGCTCTGTGTCGATCACCCAGGGACAAGTCTGGCAAGAGCCCTCGCTGCGTCCCTCTGCATACTTTGTCGAGAGCGCAATCTCCTGGCTCACTTCCCGGCCCCAGATCGTCGACATCCCAGCCAAACCCTCGGTGGCGGCGGGCCTCAAGCTAACGGAAGAATCCCTCTCGCAAGTAACCAACTACGTCTCCTTCTACATCCCGCTAGCCGGGGTCTTCGTGGGGCTTGCGGTGTTCCTCCGGCGACGGAGCACGGAGCGTCGCCGGGATGCCCCCCTGCGGACCCGCTGATCCTGCTGGCGCTCGACCGGGCAGGTTCCGCACCATGGAGCCATGCTCCTCCGCTGCCTACTGCTGATCTTGCTGTGTGTGGGCACCCCGCGGGAAGCGCAGGGTCAAGGGGGTGCCTGTGCCCGTTCCCATGACGATTGGAGCCGGCGGTGCTCGGAGCGCACCGGGGTGCCTTTGCAGGTGCTCCACTGTCCTCCGGGGCGTGTCGTGGTCCGGGCAGGGAGCGGCACCACCGCGGTCCTGGTCGAAGTTTCTTCTGCCTCGGAGCACTCCTTCCAGTCTGCTGGAACCCTGGGAGCCTCCCCAGTGGGGGAATTTCCTGACTGGAACCAGGAACCACGAGAGCGCCAGGAGGCCTTCGCCGCGGTGGTGAGCTGCCTGGATGATCTCTCCCTTCTGAGGGAGAGCCGGGCCCCCCTCCGGCCCCCCCAGGCCCCTCGACGACCCCCTTGGCTGTTGCTGGCAGCGGTGTCCATGCTAGGTTTCCTTAGCCTCATCCCTCGCCGGAGCCGCCCTCGCGCCTCCCTCCACAACACTTGGCTTGGCTTGGGTCTGGAGGGTGCCCTGGCGCTGTTGATCCTAGCGCTGTTGACCTTGATCGGTCGTAGGCTGCTGATCCCAGCTCGTTTCTTCCACCAGAATGGGCAGGGACCTTTGTGGGTCGAGGCAGCGGCCTACGGTGACCTCTCCTTCTCCTATGGCCCGGGTTATCCCGAGCTCTTTGGGTGGCTAGCCGGGGCCTTCCCTGGAGCTTCGGAGCGGGCCATTTTTGAAGCCACCGCCCTCCTCGGAGCTCTGGTACCTCCTGCAGGGGTTCTCTTGGCCTTGTCCAGTGGTACTACCGCTGGAGGAGCATGGGTGGTGGGGGGGTGTCTGGCCCTGCATCCGTTGCTGGGGCGGCTGTCCCGAGGAGAGTCCTACTTGGGGGTGCAAATCGCGTTGCTGACAGTAGCGGCAGCGGCCTTGGCGAGGGCGGGGCGAATCCGAGGGCGCCCGTGGTTGTTGGCAGGGGCGGTGGTGGGGGCGGGGCTGCTCGTGGCGCAGGCAGCGAGGGTGCACCCGACAAGCTGGCTGGCGGGGGCAACGGTGCCGCTGGTATTGCTAGCGCAACCAGGATCGGTAACGGGGAGAGGAAAGCGAACGGTGCTGGCGGGGGCAGGGGTGGGGGGGATGGTACTGCTCACCTCGGGTCAGGCCCTGTGGGGGGTTTATCAGGGGCCGTTGGGGCAACAGTGGAGGCCCTCGTCGCTAGTGAGCTTGACCTTCCCTTGGTTGGGGTTGGTTCTCTGTGGTGGGCTTGCCTGGCGGCTCCGAAGGCATCCGGGCCTGCTGCTGGCGCTGGCGGCCGGGGGAGCAGCGCTGGGGGTGCTCCAGTCGGCGGACATGCTACGGCTGAATTTCCCATGGATTGCGGACGCCTACCGGCTCCAGTTCCTACCGGTGCTGCTGGCCTCGGGGGCAGCGACGCTGGCCACAATTCGCAAGAGGCGGTTTTGGGCTCCGGCGACGCTGGCGACAGTTGGGGTCGCAGCGGTGGTATTTCGGTGGCCAGAATACACGACGGTGCCGACCGATGTGAGGGAACAGGCTTGGGCCCAGGGCTGGCGAGAGACGATCCCGCCAGGCTCCTCGATTACCTACCTGAGCCGAGCTGGAGAGAGGATCGTGATGCTACCGCTGGATCGGGAGCGATGGCATGTGCAAGCGCTCACCACTGGGCAAGAAACCACGGTGCCCCGGCTTCCTACAGGGGGGTATTATTATCGTTCCTCTCTGTGTTCGACCCCGGAGGGGCGCCCCGTCTGCGAGGCACTGGAGCAGGGGGGTTCCCTGGAAGCAGTGGTAGAGCAGGTGTTGCCGGGGATTGCAAGCCTACCTTGGCTACCTCTCCCGAGGGATCCCATACGGGTCGGACTCTACCGGGTGAGGTGACCCACCAACAGGGGGACAGCGGTGACTAAGGGAGCCGGGCCTTGGCGGCGAGGGCGCGCGCCTCGCCGGTGACCCACCAGAGGACAGCAGTGACCAAGGGAGGTAAGCAACCCCCTTGGAGGTGAGGGGAAGTCACGGAGGAAGTTGACCTGGAGTGGGGCGTGGTAGGAGGGGCCATGACCAGGGACGCAGCAGTCGTTTTTGCCATCCTCGGTGTCACCATCGCTCTGTTCATCAGCGACCGGCTACGGCTGGATTTGGTGGCGATGCTAGCGATGCTGGCGCTGGGGTT